>CAZXZF010000339.1:0-3292 GCA_964645095.1 uncultured Desulfocurvus sp.
CCGGCCACCTGCCTGGCCTTCTTGGTCTGCAGGCCGCCCACGAAGTGCCAGAGGATGTCCTGGCCCACCAGCTGGTCCTGCTTGAGCAGCGCCTCCTGCACGTAGGACTCGGCGAACTCGCGCTGGCCCGCCGCCACCAACGCCAGGATGTCGCTGGCCGGGTGGAACTTGCTCACCGCCACCAGACGCACGCTTTCGGGGTCGCGGCTGGCGCGGGCGCAGGCCTTGGCCATGCGCAGCTTGACCTTGTCCAGGCGGGCGGCCAGTTCGCTGGCGCGGGAGGTGTTTGTACTGAGTGCCATGCCCAAAGGCTACGCCAAAACCGCGCCGCAGGGAAGAGCCGCCCAGTGGCTCCGCCTCTGGACCCCGTCGAGTTTGGAGCCTCCGGCGGCCGGGGGGAATGATTCCCCCCGGACCCCCTCATCAGCCGAAGGGGCTGGGCCAGGCGAAGCCTGGCCCAGCCCCTTCGGCGTAATGGGGATTCCAAAGGGCCTCAGGCCCTTTGGCCGCCGGAGGCCTGCCCAGTCCCGGCGCTTGTGCAACCCGGCCCGTGCTGGTACATGCTTGGACGATGACAGACGCTGCCGCCACCGTGTCCAAAGTGGACCTTTTGAACCTGACGCGCCCGGAGCTGGAGGCCTTCGTGCTGGAGGATCTGCGCCAGCCGCGCTTCCGCGCCGACCAGCTCTGGCACTGGCTGTGGCAGCGCGGCGTGCGGGACTTCGCGGCCATGACCAACCTCTCCAAGGACTTGAAGGCCCGGCTGGCCCAGCGCGCGGAGATCTTCTGGCCCGGCGTGGACGTGGTCCGCACCAGCCGCGACGGCACCATCAAGCTGCTCCTGCGCCTGCGCGACGGCGAGCGCATCGAGACCGTGCTCATCCCCATGGGCCGGCACTACACCCAGTGCCTGAGCACCCAGGTGGGCTGTGCCATGGCCTGCACCTTCTGCTCCACCGGGGAGCTGGGCCTGACGCGCAACATGAGCATGGCCGAGATCCTGGGCCAGGTCGTGGTCGGCCGGGCGCACCTGGCGCAAGAAGGGCTGCCCACGGTCCGCAACCTCGTGTTCATGGGCATGGGCGAGCCGCTGATGAACCTGGCCGAGCTTTTGCGCAGCCTGGAGACCCTGGGCAGCGCCGAGGGCATCTCCATCGCCTCGCGCCGGGCCACGGTCAGCAGCGTGGGCATCCCGCAGGCCCTGAAGATTTTGGGCGACTCCGGCCTGGCCGTGCCCGCCATCTCCCTGCACGCGCCGACCCAGGAGCTGCGCGAGAAGCTCATGCCCAAGGCCGCGCGCGTGCCGCTGGACGAGCTGCTGGGCTGTCTGGACCGCTATCCCGTCAAGTCCAGGGAGCGCGTGACCTACGAATACATCCTGCTCGGCGGGGTCAACGATTCCATGGTCCACGCCAAGCAGCTGGTGAAGCTGCTCGGCCAGCGGCGCTGCAAGGTCAATCTCATCGGCTACAATCCGCCGCCGCCGGAGACGGGCGTAATTGCGCCCTACCGCGCGCCGGAGCAGGCCGACGTGCTGGCCTTTGAGGAGTACCTGCGCAGCAAGCGCATCACCACCTTCCTCCGGCGCAGCATGGGCCAGGACATCGCCGCGGCCTGCGGCCAGTTGAAGCTTCTGGCGGGGTAGGCGGACGGGCGCAGGCGGCATGGCTTGAAAAAAGAGCTTGCCAGGGTCGCGCCAATTTTATAGTAGCCAGCCCTTCCAAAAAAATATATGCCGTCTCTCGTCGGGACACCGACGCTATTACAAGCCCAGGAGGGTCACCACATGGCCAATCATCCAATGGTCCCCACCCATGCCTTTTTCACCAAAGGCGTGGGCGTCCACAAAAACAAGCTGCAATCCTTCGAGCTGGCGCTCCGAGCCGCGGGCATCGAAAAACAGAATCTTGTCTACGTTTCCAGTATTTATCCGCCCAACTGCGAGCTCTTAAGTCTGGAAGAGGGCGTCAAAGCCCTGCACCCCGGCCAGATCACCTTCTGCGTCATGGCCCGCAACCAGACCAACGAGAAGGGCCGCCTGGTGGGCAGCGCCTGCGGCATGGCCATCCCGGCCGACAAGCAGCACTACGGCTACATCTCCGAGCACCACAGCTTCGGCGAGGAAGAGAAGGAGCTGGGCGATTTCGCCGAGGACCTGGCCTCGACCATGCTGGCCACCACCCTTGGCGTGGATTTCGACCCGGAGATCGGCTACGATGAGCGCCGCGAGGTCTACCTCATGAGCGGCAAGATCATCGACTCCTTCTCCGCCGCCGTGTCGGCCATGGGCACCTCCAACATGTGGACCACCACCGTGTCCGCGGTCGTCTTCATCTTCTAGACCCCGCGACCAGCACAGAACCCAAGGCCGGGCCTTCCGTTCCGCACCCGGGAGCGGAAGGCCCGTCTTTTAAGGAAGCCCCCATGTCCACCAAGCGCACCCTGCACGACGGCGTCAAGGACAAGCTGACAGCGCTCTCCACCCTCGACCCGGACAAGATCAGCGACTTCGACGAGCTGTTGACGGCCATGGGCCGCACGGCCTTTGGCGGCCGCAGCCTGGGCGAGGCCCTGGACGTGCTGGAGGCCATGGTCACCGACCCCGACTGCGTGGTGGTGGGCACCTTCTCCGGCGCCATGACCGTGGCCAAGCAGAGCAAGCTCTTGATCAAGATGATCGACGAGGGCTGGCTCGATGTGGTGGTATCCACCGGCGCGCTCATGGCCCACGGCTTCATCGAGTCCCTCGGGCTCAAGCATTTCAAGTACGAGCCCGCGCGCATGAACGACAAGGCCCTGTTCGACGCCGGGTACAACCGCGTGTACGACACCCTCGAGCCCGAGGCCAACTTCGCCCAGGCCGAGCTGGTGGTGCGCGAGGTCATGCACCAGTTGATGGACAAGGACAAGGTCACGCACCTGTCCTCCGAGCTCATCTGCCGGGCCATCGGCAAGCACCTGAGCGAGAAGTACAACGGCCCCGGCATCCTGAAGAGCGCCTACAAGAAGGGCGTGCCGGTGTTCATCCCGGCCTTCACGGACTCCGAGCTGGCGCTCGACGTGGCCTGCTCCATCCTGGCCAAGGACTTCGGGCACCTCATGGGCGAGAAAGGCCCCGAGGCCCTGCCCTTCCAGTTCAACCCGTTCCTGGACCTGTTCAGCTATTCCAAGAAGATGTTCGGGGCCAAGAAGATGGCCATCTTCACCATCGGCGGCGGGGTGCCGCGCAACTGGGCCCAGCAGATCGGCCCGTTCTTCGACGTCATGGGCCAACGCCTGGAGCGCGACCTGC
>CAZXZF010000340.1:0-3289 GCA_964645095.1 uncultured Desulfocurvus sp.
GCTCCTTGATCTCCTCGTCGAAGAGCCAGGCCGCCAGCGCCAGCAAAAGCCCCGCGCCGAAGACCAGCTTCACCGCCAGCAGGTTGCCGTCGATGGCCGCGCCGGTGAAGGTCAGCACAATGAGGCCCGGCAGCCGCCCGAGGGTGTTGACCAGCAACAGCTTCCAGACCGGGAAGCGCGTTAAGCCCGCCATGAAGCAGATGCTGTCCTTGGGCGTGCCCGGCAGCAGGAAGAGCATGAAGAAGTTGCCCAGGCCGCCCCGGTGCATGGCCGCGTCGAAGCGTTCCTGGATGCGCCGGGGCACGAAGGGCCGCATGACCTGCTCGCCGAAGAAGCGCGTGAGCAGCATGGCCGTGAGCGAGCCGATGGCGTTGCCCACCACGTTGAGCGCCAGCCCGCGCCAGAACCCGAAGACAAAGCCGCCCACCATGCCCACCAGCTGGCCGGGGATGGGCGCCACCACGACCTGCAGGAACTGCACGCCCAGAAACATCCAGACCGCCACCGCGCCCCAGCCGTCGAACCAGGCCTTGATGGCCAGGCGCTGGGCTTCGAAGTCGTCGTGCGCCAGCTCGGCCACGAAGTCCACGAAGGGCTTGGGCAGGTAGGGCTGCGCCAGCCAGGCCGCCAGGGCCAAGACGCCGGTGACCACCAGCGCGCCAAGCAGCACGGGCAGCACGGCTGTGAGGCGTTGCAGCTTATGTTGGAGTCGTGACGAGAGGTGCACCATAATGTATGGCAACTATGCCCGTCCCCAAGCCCTGTGGCAAGAGCAAGCGCGCCCGGAAAGCCGCTTTAACGCCAGGGGAACTTTTGCCTTTTGAATACGAGCAGCATCGCCTGAGGTCGGACGTTCGGCTGCAAGCCCGTCACGTACTCCGATCTTCCAAAGTTGGGATACGCTGTCTCATGCTCCAGGGAGGACGAAACGAGTTCCCAGCCCTGAGCGCCCAGCTTGGCCATATGCTCAGACTCCAAGCGGATGGTGGTGAAGGCGAATGCGCCCTTGTCCACCCTTTCGGCTTCTTTTTCGGGAAACAGCTTGAGCGACGTGTACTCCCATTTGGGAAAGAGAATGGCATAGACACAAAGAAGCACAACGAGTGATAACGCCGCAAGGGTCAGGTTTCGCGCACCTTCTGAGCTGATCGTTTTTCCGGTTTCCATTCTGCTGCTCCTTGTTGAAGGCTGTTCGCGCGGTCGCACCCCAGAAATTCCCGCGCAGGCTGGACAGTCGGCAAAGGATTTCCAAAGCAGGGCAGTTCGGATATATGAAAAGCGCGCCCGCGCGAAACAAGGGAGAGAGTTTAATGCCCGACTTCGTCCACCTGCATTGCCACAGCGAATACAGCCTGCTCGACGGCGCCATCCGCGTCAAGGACCTCTGCTCCAGAGCCAAGGACCTCGGCATGCCCGCCGTGGCCCTGACCGACCACGGCAACATGCACGGGGCGCTGATCTTCCGCCAGAAGGCCCTGGACACCGGCATCAAGCCCATCATCGGCTGCGAGGTCTACGTGGCCCCGGGCCACCGCACCGACAAGAAGGCCACCAGCTCGCGCAGCGCGGCCTTCCATCTGGTGCTCCTGGCCCAGAACCGCACGGGCTACCAGAACCTCATCAAGCTCGTCACCGCAGGCTTTCTTTCGGGCTTCCACTACAAGCCCCGGGTGGACAAGGAGATTTTGGCGCTCTATTCCGAGGGCCTCATAGCCCTTTCGGCCTGCCTGGCGGGCGAGGTCAACCGCACCCTGCTCGGCCAGGGCCTGGACTCCGGCATCGCCATGGCCAGGGAGTACGCGGCCATCTTCCCGGACCGCTTTTACCTGGAGCTCCAGGAGAACGGCATCCCGGACCAGACCAGGGCCAACGAGATGCTCCTGCAGGTCGCCAAGGAGACCGGGCTCCCGCTTGTCGCCACCAACGACTGCCACTACCTGACCAAGGACGACTCCGAGGCCCACGACATCCTGCTGTGCATCGGCACCCAGCGCACGGTGCTGGACCGCGACCGCATGCGCATGGGCACCACGGACCTCTACTTCAAGTCCATGGAGGAGATGGAGGCGGCCTTCGCCTACTGCCCGGAGGCCATCAGCAACACGGTCAAAATTGCTGACCAGTGCAATGTCGAGCTCGAACTCGGCCAATCCCACTTCCCGGTCTACGATTTGCCGGACGGCGTGAGCATCGACGAGGAGTTCGAGCGCCTGGCCCGCGAGGGCCTGACCAGGCGCCTGGCCCAGAGCACCTACGCGGTGGACGAAAAAGCCTACTGGGACCGCCTGGAATACGAGCTCAAGGTCATCATCGGCATGGGCTTCCCGGCCTATTTCCTCATCGTGCAGGACTTCATCAACTGGGCCAAGCGCAACCGCATCCCCGTGGGGCCGGGGCGCGGCTCGGCCGCGGGCTCGCTTGTGGCCTGGGCGCTCAAGATCACCAACATCGACCCCCTGCCCTACGATCTCCTGTTCGAGCGCTTCCTGAACACCGAGCGCATCAGCCTGCCGGATATCGACGTGGACTTCTGCGAACGCCGCCGCCTGGAGGTGGTGCGCTACGTGGCCGAGAAGTACGGGCACGACCGCGTGGCCCAGATCACCACCTTCGGCACCATGAAGGCCAAGGCCGCGGTGCGCGACGTGGGCCGGGCGCTCGGCATGAGCTTTGCCGAGACCGACCGCATCGCCAAGCTCATCCCCGACGAGATGAAGATGACCCTGGCCAAGGCCCTGGAAAAGGAGCCCGAGCTCATGGCCATGGTCGTGGGCAACCCCCAGGTGGAGAAGCTCATCGACATCTCCCAGCGCCTGGAGGGGCTGTCGCGCCACGCCTCGACCCACGCCGCGGGCATCGTCATCTCCGACCGGCCCATGCTCGACTACCTGCCGCTGTACAAGGGGAAAGAGGGCGAAATCGTCACCCAGTACGACATGAAGCTGGTGGAGAAGGTGGGCCTGATCAAGTTCGACTTTCTGGGCCTGCGCACCATGACCGTGGTCGAGGACGCGCTGGACATCATCCGCGGCCAGGGCAAAGAGGCCCCGGACCTGGACTTCCTGGAGCTGACCGACCCCAAGACGTACGAGATCTTCTGCTCCGGCGACACCGACGGCATCTTCCAGGTGGAATCAAGCGGCATGCGCAAGTACCTGCGGATGCTCAAGCCCACCTGCTTCGAGGACATCATCGCCATGCTCGCGCTGTACCGCCCGGGCCCGCTGGGCTCGGGCATGGTCGACGAGTTCATCAAGCGCAAGCACGGCCAGATCAAGGTCAGCTACCC
>CAZXZF010000341.1:0-3289 GCA_964645095.1 uncultured Desulfocurvus sp.
CCAGGCCCGATCCAGGTCCGATCCAGGTCCGATCCAAACCCATTTCAAGGAGGCCCCGTGCGCGCCATCGCCCCTGCATTCTGTGTCTGCGCAGCGCTCCTGCTCTCAGGCTGCGCCTTTGGCGTCAGCGGCGGGCTCATCCTCACCGACGCGGACCAGCGCCGGGCCATCGAGCGCTACAAAACGGCCCTGGCCAGGGAGCCGGACGACTGGCTGCTGCACCGCCGCCTGGGCCTGGCCTACTACGACCTCAAGGACTACGCCCTGGCCGAGCAGAGCCTCCAGCAGGTCCAGGCCCTCTCGCCCGGCGAGCCGGAGAGCCTGTTGTACCTGGGCCTGTCGCGCATTGGCAAGGGCGAGCGCGAGGCCGGGCTGGACGGGCTTGCGGCCTTCCGCTGGCCGGGGAAATTCTACCACCAGAAATTCGTTCAGGAGGAGGCCGCGCGCCTGCGCAAGCACCCGGAAGAACCGGCCAAGGAGGTCATGCGCGACATCCTGGACGCCCTGAAGAAGGGCCAGCGCCAGCAGTGGGAACTGGAGCACGACAAGCTGGGGAGCTAGGATTCGCGCCAGGGCGAACCGGTCACCACCGCCCCGGCCAGCACCGCGCCGCCGGAGTCGCACAGCGCGGCCACCTGCCCCGGAGCCGGCCGCAGCTGCGGCTCAAGGAAGCGCACAACCAGACTGCCGCCGGAAAATTCCACACGCGCGGGCTTGGCCGCCTCGCGGTAGCGCGTCTGCACCAGCACCTCCGCTGGCCAAAGCTGCGGGTCCACCAAGACATTCACCTCGCCCGCCGTGAAGGCGTCCGCCAGAAGCGCCGCGCGCGGGGCCACCACAAGGGTGTTGCGGGCAAGGTCCTTGTCCAGCACGTAGAGCGGCTCGCGGAAGGCGATGCCCAGGCCCCGGCGCTGGCCGATGGTGCTGCGCCACAGGCCCTGGTGCCTGCCGACCACGGTGCCGTCCGGCAAGACCGCGGGGCCGCCTTGGGGCAAACTGGCGCAACGCCCGGCCAGGAAGGCGCGGTAGTCGTCGCCGGGCACGAAGCAGATCTCCTGGCTCTCCTCGGGCAGGGGCGGCACAAGCCCACGCGCGTCAAGCTCCGCCCGGGCCTCGGCCTTGAGCCGCAAGGCCAGGGGGAAAAGCGCGCGCATGAGCCGCTCGCGCGGCACCAGGGACAGGAAATAGCTCTGGTCCTTCAGCGGGTCGGCCCCGCGCGAGAGCGCCCAGCCATAGGCCGGGTGCGGGCCGCTGGCGGCGAAATGCCCGGTGGCGAGGTGTGTGGCCCCCAGGGCCAGGGCGCGGTCCAGCAGCAGGCCGAACTTCAGGTGCGCGTTGCAGCGCGCGCAGGGGTTGGGCGTGCGCCCGGCCAAATACTCAGCTGCAAAGGGCGCGGCCACGAGGGCCTCGAACTCCGCGCGCAGGTCCACCAGGTGCAGGGGCACCCCCAGCCGTGCGCAGGACCCGGTCAGGCCCTGGACCGCCATGTCATCGATATGCGGCAGGAAGAGCCCGTGCAGGGCCAGGACATCGCGGCCAGTATCACGAAGGGCCAGGAGCGCGGCCAGGCTGTCGCCGCCGCCGCTCACGGCAACGGCGAGAGTCAAGGCTTCGGCCCCCAGTCCTCGCGCTCGCAGGCGCGCACGTACTTGAGGAAGGCGTAGAACGCGCCGTGCACGGCGTTGATGAACCCGGCGCGGCCATCCAGCACCCCCAGCTTGAGCAGGTACAGCTTGGCGAAGCGCGCCAGGCCGTGGAGGGTTCCGGCCAGCACGCCGCCGGGGCGGCCCTTGGCCTTGAGGGCCTCCGCGCCCTGCTGGGCGTAGGAGTTGATCTTGTCCAGGTGCTCGCGGAAGTTGCGGTAGGGGTAGTGGATGATGTCCCCGCCAAGCCTGCCGGTGCCGCCCAATGGACGGAAGCTGTAGTGCGCGCCGCTCACGTGGACCTCCATGCGCGCGGGCCGGAACAGGCGCAGCAGACGGTCCGGGTACCAGCCGCTGTGGCGCATGAAGCGGTCGAAATAATAGGACGAACGCGGCATCCAGTAGCCCGCGAGGTCGTCTTCCGCCGTTGCTGAGGAGGTTACGGCGGCGCGGATGTTCGCGGCCAGCTCGTCGCTCAGGTACTCGTCCTGGTCCAGGCTGACCACCCAGTCGACCCCCGGCTCCAGGGCCCGGATGTAGTCCAGGGCGTAGCGGAACTGCGGCCCCGGCCCCTCCCAGCGGCGCTCCAGGACAATGGCCCCGGCGGCCCGGGCGATGTCGCAGGTGGCGTCCTGGCTCAGCGAGTCCACCACGATGATCGCGTCGCAAAAGGACAGGCTCGCCAGGCAGCGCGCCAGCAGGCGCTCGCCGTTGAAGGTCAGGATGAGTCCGAGGGTGCGTGGGGCCATGCGCGGACTTGTACGATGCGCACCCGCAGGGGTCAAGGTGCGGCTGTTTGTGCTTTTGCGCGGGCCGGGGTATGGTGCGCGCATATGCAAAACAGCCCCGAAACACAGCACTTCGAGCGCACCTCCACCCCGGACGACGCCGGCACGCGCCTGGACCAGTTCTGGGCGCGCGAGATGGCCGCCCAAGGCGTCTCCCGCGAACGGGTCAAGGAATGGATCCAGGCCGGGTTCGCGCAAATCAGCGGCAAGACCTGCCGCAAGCCCGGCCAGCGCCTGGAAGGCGACGAAAAGCTGGCCCTGACCCCCCCGGCCCTGACCTCCCTGAACGCGCCGAAGTCCGAGGACGCGCCCCTTGCCGTGATTTACCGCGACGTTGATCTCGCTGTCATCAACAAGCCCGCCGGGCTGACCACGCACCCTGCGCCCGGCCAGCCCGACCGCACCCTGGTCAACCGCCTGCTGCACCACTTCCCGGAGCTCCTGCCGGAGCATTCGGGCATGGAGGGCGAGCGGCCGGGCATCGTGCACCGGCTGGACAAGGACACCACGGGCCTCATTGCCGTGGCCCTGAACGAGGGCACGCGCCTGGCGCTCTCACGGGCCTTTGCCGCGCGCAGCGTGAGCAAGACCTATCTGGCCATCGTGCACGGCCGCCCGAAATCCGAGATCGTCGACCAGGAGGCAGGCGACCCCAACACGGGCAGGATCGACCTGCCCATGGGCCGCCACCCGAGCATCCGCACCAAGATGGCCGTGTTCCCCAAGGGCGGGCGCGAGGCGCGCACCAGCTGGCGCAGGCTGTGGACAGACCGCCTGGGCCGCGCCAGCCTCATGGCCGTGCGCCTGCACACGGGCCGCACGCACCAGATCCGCGTGCACCTGGCGCACATCGGCCAC
>CAZXZF010000342.1:0-3279 GCA_964645095.1 uncultured Desulfocurvus sp.
AGCCAGGCCTCTGGCCGCTCATCGGATACCTGGTCAACAAGTGCCTGCATTTGTCGCCGTTCGACATCGTCAATCTCTCCACGGACTCCGTATTGAACGACCCGGCGTTGCGTTTGAAGGTCGAGGCGCTGGAGCAAAACAATTTCGTCCCGGAGCTGCTCGCAGACATTGATGCGATAAACCTGTTGCGGGATGCGTCCAAGATGCGGGACGCCTTGCAGCGGCTCATCGCGGCCCACCCGACCTATGCCCTTGCGGCCGGAAGGCTTCTGGTGGCTGATTTCCTCGAGTGCAAAGGGCCCGACGGCTGGCTGCACGCGTTCCAGTGTCCAGAGCCCTTGCAGGGCGACTTCAGCCGCATGCTCTTCAACCATTATGCCTCCATGGGCAACGTGGAGGAAGCCGAGCTGCTTTGGAACGCCCTGCCCCAGGCGGACCTGGACGAGGTCAACCTCAACTATGCTGCGGAAGTCGCCCGGATGGGCGGCGACATCCCCCGGGCCGTGGAGCTGTATGAGCGCTCGCTGGCCCTGGACAAGGACCAGGCGCCCGTGCGCTACCGCCTGGAAGAGCTGCAAAGGCCGAGCGCCAAGCGCCCTGAACTTGTCGGGCAGAAGAAGGTCGCCATCTACCTCTATTCCTACAACAAGGCCAAGCTGCTTGGCGCAACGCTCAAGAGCCTCGCGGCCACGAACATCGGCCCGGCCGCCATCACGGTTCTCCTGAACGGCTGCACCGACGACAGCCTGGCCGTGGCCCGGTCCGCCCAGGGGCTTTTCCCGGAAAACAGCTTCACCATCATTCCGCTGCCTGTGAACATCGGGGCGCCGGCGGCGCGGAACTGGCTGACCAACCTGGCCTCCACCTGGGAGAACGATTACGTGGCCTTTCTCGACGACGACGTCGAGATGCCCACGGACTGGCTGGAATGGTACCTCACCGTCGCCGAGAGCGACCCGAAAATCGCCGTGGTCGGGTGCAAGGTGGTGTATCCGGGGCAGCCGGCAAGGCTGCAGTATCTGTATCGCTACGTCAGCATCGCCAAGGACGATCTGTTCAGGATGAGCCTGTCCGTTGCGCACCATCAATATGACAACGGCTTCTATGACTTCATCCGCGAGACGCGCTCCGTCATGGGCTGCCTGCATCTTTTGCGCACGGAAGCCCTGCGCAAGGTTCCGAACTTCGACATCCGCTTCTCCCCTTCGCAGATGGACGACATCGACCATGACCTGTGCCTGTGCCTTGAGGGCTACAAGGTCATGTACTGCGGGCTGGTGACGTGCATTCACCATCAGTCCTCGGGGCTTGCGGCCCGCGCAGAGGTGAGAATCCCGGCCATGATCGGCAACTGCCTGGGCAATGACGTCAAGATCTTCTACAAGCACCTGGCGAGGATCTCCGAACTGCGCAAGCTGGACAACCTGAGCCTCATTCCAAAGCGCTACGCCTAGCCGTCCCCCTGTCCTTTTGCATGAATCCACGGAGTGTGCTCCGTGGAGGCTGCCGGACCTGGCCGGGCGCTTTGTCGCGGCCTGGCACGGGCGCATGCGCGGTCCTGCCCGCAGCCGCGTCAGCCGCCGGACCGGTTCCGCTGTGCGTTAGGGCGGCTTGCCGCCTGTCGGCGGGCCCTCCCGGAGCGCCGCATCCGCCCGGCAGGGTGCCGCCCGTCGGCGCATCTTTGGCGAACGCCTGTCGGCTTTGGCCCGAAGGGCGCGCCGCTTGTCGCATGGTTCCCGGAAAAAATTGCCGGGCAGCTCCCGCAAGGGGCTTTGCCGGACGAAAAGAAGAGACCCCGCCTGGTCGGTCAAGCCAGGCGGGGTCGTCCTCGGGAGGGAGGCTCTCTTAGACTTAGCGCTTCATGGCGATGACTTCGCCGAGCATGCTGTCCGCCGTGGTGATCACCTTGGTGTTGGCCTGGAAGCCGCGCTGGGCGGTGATCATCTGCACGAACTGGGTGCCCATGTCCACGTTGGACTGTTCCAGCGTGCTGGAGGCCACGGTGCCCTTGCCCGGGGAGTTGGCCTGGCCGGTGAGGGCCGGTCCGGACTCGCGGGTTTCGCTGAACAGGTTGCCGCCTTCGCGCCTCAGGCCCCACTGGTTGGTGAAGCTGGTCAGCGTGAGCGAGTAGAGGTCGAGCACCTGGCCGTTGGAGTAGCGGCCGGTGAGGATGCCTTCGCGGGACACGGAGATGCTCTGCAGGAAGCCTGCGGTGTAGCCGTTCTGGCTCTGGAACAGGGTGCTCGAGCCGCCGGTGTCGTAGGACTGGGTGGTCATGGCGTCGATGCCTGCGGTCTTCATGCTGGGCAGCCAGCCGACGTTGCTGATCTTGGCGCCCACGGCCGAGGCGGCCGTGGCCAGGGAGCCCTTGGCCTGGGACCAGCCGAGGATGCCGGAGCCGTTGCTGGTGAGGTCCGTGGCGCGGATGCCGAAGTTGATCTCGATGGGCGCGGCCGAGGTGTTGGTGGCCAGGGAGGCGTTGGAGGCCTGGATGAAGTTCGGCGTGACGAGCGGGTAGCCGGCGGTGGAGAAGTCGGCCAGCTGCCAGGCATCCAGGCTCTTGACGCTGCCGCCCGCGTTGCTCTGGAGGGTGTAGGCGCTCTCGCCCACCAGGGCGCCGGCCCGGAAGGTCATGGTGCCGATCATCAGCACGCCTGCGGCGGAGGTGGTGTTGATGGCCAGCAGGCCGCCGCCGGCGCCGGACAGGCTGCGTCCGTCCTCGCTGGGCACGCTGGTGACCATGTACTCCCACACGGTGTTGCCGCCGGCATTGCTGAGGGTCACCTGGTCGTAGTACACGGTGAGGTTGTGGGCTGCGCCGACCTCGTCGTAGACCTTGAGGGTGGAGCTGTAGCCGTAGGAGGAGCTGGACAGCGGGGTGGTGGCTGTGCCGTCCCAGTTGTTGAACATGGCGAAGTACGGGTTGCTGCTGGAGTTGGACTTGCTCGTGTTGTTCGGGTCCAGGTTGGTGATGACGCTGACCCGGCTGGTGGCCTCGGGCGGGGACTGGAAATTGTTGATGCGGATGTCGGTCGGGCTGCCGGTGATGGAGAACTCGGTGGTGCTGGAGGCGCTGGAGCTGCCGGTGGCGGCGCTGGTGCTGGCGCGCTGCATGGCCCAGCCCTGCACAACGTAGCCGTGCGGATCGGTCAGGTAGCCGTCCTTGTCGAAGCGGAAGTTGCCCGCGCGGGAGTAATACTGGTTGTCCGTGTTCTGCGGCTTCACGGTGAAGAAGCCGCTGCCGCCGATGGCCATGTCCGTGGACTCCGTGGTGCTCTC
>CAZXZF010000343.1:0-3253 GCA_964645095.1 uncultured Desulfocurvus sp.
TCAACGCCAACGTGGGCGCGCCCCGCGTGGCCTACCGCGAGACCATCACCAAGCCGAGCAAGTGCGACATGAAGCACGCCAAGCAGACGGGTGGCCGCGGCCAGTACGCGCACGTCGTCATCGAGATCGAGCCGAACCCCGCGGGCGGCTACGTGTTCGAGGACGACATCAAGGGCGGCCTGATCCCCAAGGAATACATCGCCCCCATCGGGCGCGGCATCGAGGATGCCCTGAAGAACGGCATCATGGCGGGCTACCCGGCCGTGGACGTGAAGGTCAGGCTGGTGCACGGCTCCTTCCACGAGGTCGACTCCAGCGAGCAGGCCTTCTACGTGGCCGGCTCCATGGCCATCAAGGAAGCGGCGAGCAAGGCCGGTCCTGTGCTGCTCGAGCCGATCATGAACGTCGAGGTCGTGACGCCCGAGGAATACCTTGGCGACGTCATGGGCGATCTGAACGGCCGTCGCGGCCGGGTGAGCAACCTGGAGGCGCGTGTCTCCTCCCAGGTCATCAACGCCCAGGTGCCCCTGTCCAGCATGTTCGGCTACGCCACGGATCTGCGTTCGCGCACCCAGGGCCGCGCCACCTTCACCATGCAGTTCGACCACTACGAACAGGTTCCCGGCAGCATAGCCGAGGAGATCATGAGGAAGAAATAGTCGCCGGGAGCCTCCGGCGGCACTTTTCCCTTGACAGGGGAAGAGTCGAACAAGTAAGGCAACGTTCCGCCTCGTAGAAAATGTCCGGGGGGTGTCCCCGGAACGAATATCACGAGAACCAGATAACCCCCAGCATTTCCGTGGAGCAGCAGGCAAACGCATGCCTGCAGCGAGGGGTGCGAACCCCCGGAAACGAAGGAGAGTGTATGGCTGCGATGACGAGCGACCGTATTCGGATCAAGCTCAAGGCCTACGATTACCGCATCCTGGACAAGGCTGTGACGGAGATCGTCGATACCGCCCGGAATACCGGTGCGGCCATCGCCGGCCCTGTGCCCCTGCCCACGAACATCCTCAAGACCACCGTCAACCGCTCCGTGCACGTGGACAAGAAGTCCCGTGAGCAGTTCGAGATGCGCATCCATAAGCGCCTCCTCGACATCCTGGAGCCCACCCAGCAGACTGTCGACGCCCTGGGCAAGCTTTCGCTGCCCGCTGGCGTGGACGTCGAGATCAAGCTGTAGGGGAGGGGAGAGACATGTCAAAGACTCTCGGACTCCTCGGCCGCAAACTCGGCATGACGCGCATTTTTGCTCCTGACGGCACGGTTGTGCCCGTCACGGTCATCAGCGCCGGACCCTGCCCGGTTCTCCAGATCAAGACCTCGGAGAAGGAGGGCTACAACGCCCTGCAGGTCGGCTACGACGCCATCCCCGAGCGCAAGCTCACCAAGCCCGCCAAGGGCCACCAGGCCAAGGCCGACAAGGGCTTCTACCGCCACCTGAGGGAATTTCCTCTGGAGGCCGTCGAGGGCTATGAGCTCGGCCAGGACATCACTGTGGACATCTTCCAGCCTGGCGAGAAGGTGAAGGTCACCGGCACCAGTAAGGGCAAGGGCTTCCAGGGCGTCATGAAGCGTTACAACTTCAAGGGCCTCAAAGCCTCCCACGGCGCCGAGAAGGTCCACCGCTCCGGCGGCTCCATCGGCACCAACACCGAGCCCTCGCGCGTCTTCAAGAACAAGAAAATGCCCGGACACATGGGCGACGAGCGCGTGACCCTGTCAAGCGTTGAGATCGTCGATGTCCGCCCTGAGGATAACATCATCGTGGTCAAGGGCCAGGTGCCAGGCTGCAGAAACGGCTTGGTGATGATCCGCAAGGCCGGCTAGAAGGACACAATCATGGCAACTGTTACCGTGTTCGACCAGAGCAAAAAGGAAGTGGGCAGCCTCGAACTGTCCCCGGAGATCTTCGAGGTGGAAGTCCGCCCCGAGATCATGCACCTGGTGGTGCGTGCCCAGCTGGCGGCCAAGCGCGTCGGCACTCACTCCACCAAGACCCGCGCCTTCGTCTCCGGCGGCGGCAAGAAACCCTGGAAGCAGAAAGGCACGGGCCATGCCCGCGCCGGTTCCAACCGCTCGCCCATCTGGCGCGGCGGTGCGGTCATCTTCGGGCCTTCTCCGCGCAGCTACGAGTTCAAGGTGAACCGCAAGATCCGCCGCTTGGCACTGAAGATGGCCCTGTCCTCGCGCTTCAGCGAAGACAACCTGATGGTGCTGAAGGGAATCGACCTTCCGGACTTCAAGACCAAGCACTTCGCCGAGGTCGCCAAGACCCTCGGATTGGAAAAAGCCTTGATTGTTTTCACGGAAGTGGATAATAACCTCCTTCTTTCGGCGCGTAATCTGCCTGGCATCAAGCTGCTCCCGGCTGATAAACTCAACGCATACGATGTGTTGCTGTACCCGAAGCTGGTCATGCTTGAGAGCGCCGCTGTTTCTGTTCAGGAGAGGTTGAAGTAGCATGGACTACACGAAAATAATCATCCGCCCGGTCATCACCGAGAAGGCCAACCTCGCGAAGGAATACCTGAATCAGGTGTCCTTTGTGGTGGCGAATTCCGCCAACAAGATCGAGGTCAAGCGCGCCGTCGAGGCCGCCTTCAACGTCAAGGTCGAGGCCGTGAACATCGTCCGCAGGCGTCCCTCCCGCCGTCTCCGCCATGGGCGGACCATCGGCAAGGTGTCGGGATACAAGAAGGCCTTCGTCACCCTGGCCAAGGGCGACAAAATTGAGTTCTTCGAGGGAGTCTAGACATGTCCATCCGCAAGGTAAAACCCACTTCGGCTGGACGCCGCTTCCAGACCATCTCCACCTTTGAGGAGATCACTCGGAGCACTCCGGAGCCGTCCCTCACCAGTGGTCTGTGTAAGA
Organism: uncultured Desulfocurvus sp.; assembly: GCA_964645095.1. Lineage (GTDB taxonomy): Bacteria > Desulfobacterota > Desulfovibrionia > Desulfovibrionales > Desulfovibrionaceae > Humidesulfovibrio. The sequence goes on from CAZXZF010000343.1 coordinate 2,876, forward strand.
AGTCCGGCCGCAACCACTTTGGCCGCATCACCTCGCGCCGCCGTGGCGGCGGGCACAAGCGCCTGTACCGCGAGATCGACTTCCGCCGCAACAAGACCGGCGTGCCGGCCAAGGTTGCGTTCGTGGAATACGATCCCAACCGCAGCGCCCGCATCGCTCTCTTGCACTACGCCGACGGCGAGAAGCGCTACATCCTGGCCCCCCTGGGCCTCAAGGTGGGCGACCAGATCCTCTCCGGCGAGTCCGCGGACATCAAGCCCGGCAACGCGCTGGTGCTGTCCAAGATCCCGGTGGGCACGGTCATCCACAACATCGAACTGCACCCCGGCCGTGGCGGCCAGTTCTGCCGCGCCGCCGGCGCCTACGCCCAGCTGGTGG
>CAZXZF010000344.1:0-3217 GCA_964645095.1 uncultured Desulfocurvus sp.
GGGCCTGAGGCCCTCTGGACTCCCCATGGGGCCTTGGGCCGGGGTGGCGCGGGCGGGTGGCATCGAGGCAATCTCCGTGACCCCGAAGCGCAAGGACAAGGTCTAGCCGACGACTTAAAACGACTCCTCGAAATGACGAACGGCCCGGCTTCCCTCATGTGGGGAGGCCGGGCCGTTTTTCGTTAATAGGGGGGGCTGCTCCTGGGCCCGCGCACGGCCAGGGCGTGCGTCTGAGGCAGAGTGCGGTGAGCACTCGTTATGGCTCCCTGTTGCGGAACTCCTGGCCGCGTTTCCATACGTCTTCCTCCACGTCCAGCTTCCAGCCGGAGGACACAAGCGTTGCCGTGGCCTTGTCCAGCGTCACCTCGTAGCGGTACAGGTCCGCCCGGCGCTCATCGGGGTTCTTGGCTTCAGGGTTCAGGTCCATCGACATGGCCTCGAAGACAAAGACCCCGTTCGGGTCGTCCTCGCCGGGCGCGGAGAGGATGCGCACGGCGCTCCACCATTGCCGGGCCTCCAGCACATGCACCACGCGCCGTCCGCTCTCGCCCTTCTGCGCCAGGGCCGCCAGCAGGGGGCTGCGCGGCAGGTTGCGCGCCTTGACCTCGCCAAGGCGAAGGCCCCCGTCGCCCATGTTGGCCTCAAGAACGCGGAAGCTCATGGCCCTGGTCTCACGCTTCGTGACAACATAGCTTCGGGCCGCCATTTTTGCGGCATCGGACTGGGGGATGGGCGCGAGGGGCTCCACCTTTTCGCCCCCAAAACCGTCCAGGCTCCGCATCACTGGCGGGTCCACGCCCAGGTCGAATTCCACAGTGGAGTTGTGCATCCGGCCACCCGGCTTGACCGTGAGGCGGTCGGCCCAGAACCGGCAGGTGTCACTCGCATTCCGGTCCTTGGAATACCCTGGCGCGGGACGCAGGTTGCCCCAGCGCGTGGCGACCGGGCCGCGCAGGAGCATATAGGTGGAGTCGGGCAGGGACTCGTTCTCCACGTATGCCGCAAGAAGCCGCTCACCCCCGGTTTCGGGAACGACAAATAGACGTACGCTATACTTACCGTAGCCTCCCCAGAAGCCCTTAGAATCGGCAAAGCAGAAGACGCGCACGGCGAGGTCGTCGTCCACGCGCGGGTATTCCGCCCTGGCCGGGGCGGGCAGGAGCAGGCAGAGGCAGAGGCAGAGGAGGATGCAGAGCTTTTGCATGGGTGTCTCCGGTGCCGCCAGCCGCCCGTTTAGGCGGCTGGCGGTAGAGGTGGCGCTACTTCTTTTTGAATACCGCGATGTGAATGTGATCCCAATGATCCTTGACGTCTTTACTGTCTGGAGTGAGCACACGAAAAGTCGGAGGAACAGAATCAGTTTTGTAAAACCCGCCATACGGCGAGATGAACGCCTGGACATTCGGATCTGTTCTGGCTTTGTTCTGCATCTCCGCAGCCTGGCGGCGCAGTTCGGCGTCATTTGGACCGCCCTTGTTCGCCACATCAGCGATATGCGCGTCGTTGACGTAATTCATGTCCACGGCGCGGTTATCGGCGTGCGGATCGATCGGCTTTCCGTCAACTATTTGCGCATCCGTCCTTTTGTCCGGGCGGTTGGCGCTGCTCACGTTGAGGTCGCGCCCTTCGCCCACGTTGTGCAGGGCCTCGCGCATGTCGGACTCCAACTTGTTCTCGCGGGACTTTGGATCTGTGCCGTTCCATGTCACCTTGCTCTGGGGCGCGGGCTTTGGCGCTGGCGACGGTGTGGCCACCTTGCCTGCCTGGACGGGCGGCGTCACTTCCCGGCGCACTTTATTCGGCAACGTGACCTTGCCCCGGTATACCGGGCCGGGTGAGGAGCCGCCGCCCGTTTCGCCGTAGTATCCGTGCCAGCCGTAGGGCTGCGGCTTTCCGCCCGCGCCGATTTTTGTGCCGCTGCCCGAGCCATCGCTTCCCGCCGCATTCAAACGAGCGCCGCCGTCCAAAAGCGACTCCCCGGCCAGGGTGCCATGCGGCGGCTGCCAATCCTGCGGTTTGCTCACCGCCACCCAGTCGCCAAACTCCTTGGGGAAGTGGTTGCCTGGCGCGCCCCAGGGGTCGGGCGTTCTGCGCCACTGGTTCGATTCTTCGAAATACGCCCAGCCCTGTTTGGGCTGCTCCGCCACAAAGTGGTTATTCGATTTCTTGCGCATAACGTACATGTCTCCCAGGCCCTTTGCAATGACCGGAGATGATCTCCGGTCCAATTTGCCACATAGGATAGCACGTACTTTTGGGCGGGACAAAAATACCCTGAATTTGGCCGCAAAAAAGATAAAAATAGCGGGTTGACAGGGTTTGAGAGAAGCCTGGATGTTCTACGAAAACAGCGTCCTCTCCCCTGACCCACACAAGTCGCAGGGGGGGTCTGGGGGGCCTCAGGCCCCACAGCCGCCGGAGGCTATCTTCCGCTGCCGCGCCCACCCTGCCGGGGGCTTCCCTGCCGGGTGGAGCCGTGCTATGGCTTGCCATCTCTTGACTTTGAGGAGCCGAAGCCCCATGCGCACCATGAAAAGAATGAATATTTTCACAGGCCTGGCCGCTTGTCTGCCCGCAGGCCTGATGTTGGTTCTGGCCCTGAGCCTTTGCCCGGCCCCGGCCCAGGCCGCAGGCGAGGCCCTGGCCGCGCCCGTTCCCGTTGCCACGGCCGGGGCCTGGACGCCCGGAGCGCCCTGGGACTACAAGACCTTCCGCGAGGCCATGCGCCAGTCCGGCCGGGCAAGCGATCTGCCGGAGAAGGACTTCAACGAGCTGCAGGCGCGCAAGGGCGTGGCCGTGCAGGCCATCGAGAAGTACCTGGCGCGCCGCTTCGGCAAGGCCGACCCGAGCGTGCTGCGCGCCTTCCGCGAGCTGCCGCGCGAGTATTACCACTACGACTACCAGCAGAAGCGGGCCTTCGCCAGCAACACCTACGAGCCCGCGCCCAAGCCCTGGGCCATCGGCTACGGCTCGGCCCTGTCGGACTACCTGGGCCAGGCCTACATGACCCAGCTCTCCCGGCCCAGGCCGGGCGACACCGTGCTTGAGATCGGCACCGGCTCCGGCTTTCAGAGTTCGCTTTTGTCGCGCATCGTGAAGGACGTCTACTCGGTGGAGATCATCAAGCCGCTGGGCACGGGCGTGGCCAGGATCTACAAGCCGCTGGGCCTGGAGAACGTGCGCACCCGCGTGGGCGACGGCTATTTCGGCTGGCCCG
>CAZXZF010000345.1:0-3213 GCA_964645095.1 uncultured Desulfocurvus sp.
CCGAGGGGCGGAGCCCCTCTTCCATGAGGCGCCAGTGATTCAGGCCACCAAGTTCGACAAATACCTGCCCCCCGGCCTGCTGCGGCACGCCCTGCGCACGGCGCTCGCCGCCACGCTCACGGCGGCGCTGACGCGGCTGCTGCACCTGGACCAGGGCTACTGGGCCGTGTTCTCGGCCATCCTGGTCATGCAGGCCGATTTCGGCAGCTCCATCCAGGCCAGCTGGTCGCGGCTCCTCGGCACCGCAGCGGGCGCGGCCCTGGGCGCGCTGGCCGCAACCCTGGCCGAGATGCTGCTCGGACCGGGCGTAAGCGCCCTGACCCTGGCCATGTTCGCGGCCATCGCCCTGTGCGCCGCCCTGGCCGGGCTCAAGGAGGACTTCCGCCTGGCCGGGGTCACGGCGGCCATTGTCATCTGCCTGCACGAGAGCGGGGCCAACGCCTTTGCCCTTGGGGCCAGCCGGTTTCTGGAGGTGGGCCTCGGCATCGTGGTGGCGCTGTGCGTGTCCCTGGCCTGGCCGTCGCGGGCGCGGGTCATCCTGCGCTTCGGCGCGGCCAAGGGCCTGGAGGGCCTGGCCGGGTTCCTGGCCGCGCTCATGGACAGCCGCATGTCCGGCCAGTACGACCGCCAGCGCGTCTTCCACCAGAAGGATCTGGCCCTGCGCCTGTCGCTCAAGAACCGCCAGCTCCTGGCGGCAGCCCGGCGCGAGCCCGGCCCCTCTGGCGAGGCTGAAACCCTGGCCGACCTGCTGCAGACCCTGGAGCGCATGGCCGAGCACATGCTGGGCATGGACCACGCCATCGAGAACGCGCCGCCCGAGGGCTTCCACCGCCACCTGCCGGGCGAGCTGTCCGAGCTGGGCGCAAGCGTCCAGGCGGTCCTGCTGGTCCTTTCCCGCGCCGTGGCCGAGTCCAGGTCGCCCAGGACGCCCAGAACGGATGCCGTGCTGACCGGAGCCCTGGCCCGGCTGGACCACGCCCTCTCGGCCACGGGCGACAAGCTGCTGGAACTGCGCGGGGAGCGGGTCATCGCCGGCTACGACCTGGACGAGGTCATGCACTTCTATTCGTTCTACCACGGTCTGCGCGAGACCGCGCGCGAGGCTTTGGCTTTGGCCGACAGGCTGGGGGATTGAGACTTGCGGCCGCTCGCGCGGCAATACAGCGCGGCAACAAAAAAGGGGGCCCAAGGCCCCCTTCGCTTTTGCTGGTCGCGCCGCTCTAGGACTCGATCACCGGGCAGTCGCACAGGGCCCGGTCGATGTCGCTCTGGGCCAGCTCGAAGTTGGTCAGGTCGCCGCGCAGGAAGGCGTCGTACGAGCCCAGGTCGAGCATGCCGTGGCCGGAGTACAAAAAGACCACGGTGGAGCCGGGCTTGGCCGTCTTGGCCACGTCAATGGCGCTCATGATGGCGTGGCTGGTCTCCGGCGCGGGCAGGAAGCCCTCGGTCTTGAGGAACAGCTGGGCCGCCTCGAAGCATTCCTTCTGGTAGTAGGCGCGGGCGTCGACGAGCCCCTCGGCCATGAGGTTGCAGACGATGGGCGCGTCGCCGTGGTAGCGCAGGCCGCCCGCGTGGATGGGCGCGGGCATGAAGGCGTGGCCGAGCGTGTGCATCTTCATCAGCGGGGTCAGCCGGGCCATGTCGCCGTAGTCGTAGCGGAACGAGCCGCGCGTCAGCGTCGGGCAGGCCTTGGGCTCGGCGGCCACAAAGGTGATGTTCTCGCCCGAGAGCTTGCGCGGCAGAAACGGCAGCACCAGCCCGCCGAAGTTCGACCCGCCGCCCACGCAGGCCACCAGATAGTCCGGCTTCTCGCCGATCATCCTGAGCTGCTGCTCGGTCTCCAGGCCCACGATGCTCTGGTGCAGCAGCACGTGGTTCAGCACGCTGCCCAGCGTGTAGTTGGTGTCGGCGTGGGTGGCGGCGTCCTCCACGGCCTCGGAAATGGCCAGGCCCAGGCTGCCCTTGCAGTCCGGGTCCTTGGCCAGCATGGCCCGGCCGGTGTTGGTCTGTTCGGACGGGGAGGCGAAGATCTCGCCGCCGTAGGCGTTGATGAGGATTTTGCGGTAGGGCTTCTGCTCAAAGCTGACCTTGACCATGTACACGGTGCAGACCATGTCGAACTGGCTGCAGGCGAAGGAAAGCGCCGTGCCCCACTGGCCTGCGCCGGTCTCGGTGGACAGGCGGCGCACGCCCTCGCGCTTGTTGTAGTACACCTGCGGGATGGAGGTATTGGGCTTGTGCGACCCGGCGGGCGACACGGACTCGTTCTTGTAATAGATGCGGCACTTGGAGCCGATGGCCTCTTCCAGGCGCTTGGCGCGCACCAGGGGCGTGGGCCGGTACAGGCGGTACACGTCGAGCACGGGCTCGGGGATGGAAATCCAGCGCTCGGAGCTCATCTCCTGCTCAATGAGCGCCTTGGCGAAGATGGGCTCCAGGGACTCCGGGGTCAGGGGCTGCCTGGTGGCCGGGTCCAGCGGCGGGGCCAGCGGGGTCGGCAGGTCGGGCAGGGCGTTGTACCACTGCTTGGGCATCTCGGACTGGGGCAGGTTGATTCTGGTTTCCACGGCAGGTCTCCTTCTGGTGCTGGACGGGCGCAGGCGCCTGGTCCTGAATTTCCGGTGTGCGCCCTTGCGCAAACGGCAGACCACAGGTGCCGCTGCGCCTCTGGGAAGCGCTGCTCCGACAGGTCCTCAGCGCGCGCTGAACCACCAATTGCGCCAGCCCAGGCCAGGCCAGACGCACGGGAGCAATCCTTACTTTTGGATTGTGAGTGCGTACTTGCGCGTTGGGCATTTGTCAAGGCGGGCATTCACTCGCCTGCGCACACTGTGCTTGCCAGCACACCGAACCCCGGCTATCAAGGCTGACGCGATGGCTGGCCCCACGGGGCGCGCAGGCGCGAATTTTGTTCTGGAGGCTGAACAGTGGAAAGAGTTGTCTATTATATTGAAGGTGACGGCATCGGCCCGGAGATCACCAAGGCCGGCCTGCCGGTTCTGGATGCGGCCGTGGCCAAGGCATACGGCGGCGAGCACAAGCTGGTGTGGAAGGAAATCCTGGCGGGCGAGAAGGCCTTCAAGGAGACCGGCGAGCACCTGCCCAAGGCCACCCTGGAAACCCTGAAAGGGGCGGACCTGGCCATCAAGGGGCCGCTGGGCACGCCCGTGGGCAAGGGCTTCCGCAGCCTGAACGTGGCCCTGCGCCAGATCT
>CAZXZF010000346.1:0-3194 GCA_964645095.1 uncultured Desulfocurvus sp.
CATGAGCCGCAAGAAGCAGGTCGTTCCGCCCATGGAAAAGGCCTTCGCCTAAGTCTACGCTTCATTGACCATTCAGGCGGGTTCCCTCGGGGGCCCGCCTTTTTTTGCGTCCTGTCTGCGCCATAAAAAAACGCCCCGGCAACCGTGGCTGCCGGGGCGTCGTGCATCGGAAGAACTCTGGCTAGAGCAGGCCGCTTTGGGCCAGCACGTCTTTGAGCTGGGCCAGGTTGGCGGGCTCCAGCGGCACCAGGGGCAGCCGGAACTCCGGGCCCATCTTGCCCATGAGGTGCAGGGCTGTTTTCACGGGGATGGGGTTGACCTCCAGGAACATGGCCCGGTTCACGGGGTTCATCTCCAGATGCAGGGCCTGGGCGCGAACGATGTCGCGCTTGAAGAAGGCGTCGATCATGCCGGACATCTTGGCGGGCATGACGTTGGACGTCACCGAGATGGTGCCGCTGCCGCCAACCGCGAGCAGCGGCAGCACGGTGAAGTCGTCGCCGGACAGGACGATGAAGTCCTTGCCCATGAGCTCGATCAGCTCGGAGCCCTGCTTGATGTCGCCCGTGGCCTCCTTGCAGCCGATGACCTCCGGGACCTCGCGCACGACGCGGGCGATGGTTTTGGGCATGACGTTCTGTCCGGTGCGGCCGGGAACGTTGTACAGGATGAACGGCATGGACGCCTTGGCGGCGATGGCCTTGAAGTGCGCCACCAGGCCGTCGGGCGTGGGTTTGTTGTAGTAGGGCGTGATGATCAGTGCGGCGTCCGCGCCGGCCTTTTTGGCCAGCCTGGTCAGCTCGATGGCTTCCATGGTGTTGTTGGAGCCTGCCCCGGCGATGACCGGAAGGCGCCCCTTGACCTGATCGACACAGATGCTGATGACCTGGCCCTGTTCCGCGTGGGAAAGGGTTGCGGCCTCACCGGTGGTGCCGCAGGGCACAAGACCGTTGATTCCCTGTTCGATCTGCCATTCGATGAAGGCTCTGTAAGCCTCCTCATCCACGGCGCCGTTCTTGAACGGCGTCACCAGTGCGGTAAACGCGCCGCGCAGCTGCATCATTCCCTCCTCTGGCCGTGTTTTTCTGCGGCCAGGCTAATCCGTGCCCATGCCCTGCATGAGCGAGAGCATATGCTGATCTTCCTGATACTGATCCGTCAACCCGAAAAGTGTCATACGAATATTTTGCTCCTCCGTCCATTTGAAATTGACGCTTGTGTGGTCCGGCCAGGCCAGAATGTCGATGCGGCTCATGGACTTGCCCTGGGCAAAGGCGCGGACCCACAGGGCCTTGCCCTTGGCTGCGATGTTGCCCACCAGCCCGATGCCTGTGCCGGAGCCCAGCACCAGGTCCGGCAGGGGGCCGCCAGTGTTCAGCAATTCCTGCTCGAGTGCGTAGCCCCAGGGGCTCATGGCCACCACAAGCTGTGTCTTGGCGCGCAGGGTGCGCACAGCATCCTCGATCTGGCGCACCAGCGCCGGGGGCGGGCTGGTGGCGCCGTCCGGCAAGGGCGGCAGGAGGAGCACGCCAACCCTGTGCGCGGCGTCCGGCCCGAGCACATGCTGCTCCAGATGGTCTGAGCCGCGCCAGTTCCTGTGCGGCTGCATCCCGGCCTTGGCCAGTATTGCGCGTTCATAGGGCGAGACAAAGACCAGGTCGCTGTGCAGCAGGTCAAAGGCCTTGGCCAGGAACTCAAGCCGTTTGCGCGCAGGCGGCTTCTGGGCCTGATATTGGACAAAGTCATACGCTCCGGTAAGGACAAGCACCGGAGCCTCCCTGGGTGCGCTCTGGCGCAGCGCATTCTGAAATGTGGCCCGCCGGGCCAATCCGCCTACGGTTTTCCCGCCTCAAGTGGGGCAGGGCCGAACCTCGGCTTCTGTGTTGCCGCTGAAGAGCAAGGTGAGCTTGGGCGCACCCGCAAAGACATCGGACGCGAAGGCCAGGACCGCAAAAAGCAGAAGCGTGATGATTCGCAGCATGTCAGTCGTTGATGAATTCCTTGAGTTCCTTGCCCGGCCGGAAGAAGGGCAGACGTTTGGGCTGCACCTGGACCACGGTTCCGGTCTTGGGATTGCGGCCGGTGTAGCCATTGTAGTCCTTGACCTTGAAGCTGCCGAATCCGCGCACTTCGACCCGGTCTCCAGCGACGAGGGCGTCCTTGATGGAGTCGAAGAATGCTCCAACGATCTTGGTGGCATCATCGACGTGCAGCTTCTTTTCTTCGGCCAGCGCCTTGATGAGCTCGCTCTTGTTCATGTCCGCTCCGTTTGTTGGCCTGTTGGGTGGCCTGTTGAGTGGATCGGCCCCACCACCGAAAGCTTAGGCTTCCTCAGTTATACCCTTCCTATGCCTAAAATCCAGGTATTCCGTCAAGGGTTTCGTGCGGTTGCGCCAGGAATAAATTCCTTGAGGGCCTTGCGCCCGGAGATGGCCTCCAGGTTCTGCTGGCGGTAGTGCGAGACGCGCCCGGCCAGCACGCGGATGTCCTTCATGGCCGGGCATTCCGGCGCAAATCGCGCCAGCGGCGTCTGGTGGATCACCGCCTCGGTGAGGGTGCGGTCCAGGCGCACATGCCCCAGGTTCACCAGCTCGAAGCCGAGAAAATTCTTGCAGGCCATGTTCAGGCGCTGGAAGGTTTCCTCGGCCTCCTTGGCCGTGGCCTGGTTCACCACCACGCAGAAGTCGCGCACACCGAACTTGGCGTTGAGCACCTTGATGATGGCATACCCGTCGGTGAGGGACGTCGGCTCAGGGGTCACCAGGACCACGCGCATCTGGGCCATGCGCGCCATTGCCAGCACCGTGCCGCTGATGCCGGCGCCGAGGTCGAGCAGCAGGAACTCATAGTCCTTGATCATGTCGGTCAGCGTCTCGAAGAGGCCGTCGCGCTGGTTCTGGTCCATCTCCACCAGCTCGGGCACGCCGCTGGCCGCTGGCAGGATGTCCAGCCCGTCCTCCACGTGCAGCAGCACATCCTCGGGCCGCATCTCGCCGCTGAGGAGGTCCTGCAGGTTCTTCTCCGGGGTCAGGCCCAGGAGCACGTCCAGGTTGGCCAGGCCCAGGTCGCAGTCCATGAGCAGCAGCTTGTGGCCCATGTCGCGCAGGCACAGGCCCAGGTTGAGCGCCAGGTTGGTCTTGCCCACGCCGCCCTTGCCGCTCATGATGCACAGGCTGACCGTGCTGCCGGGATTG
>CAZXZF010000347.1:0-3174 GCA_964645095.1 uncultured Desulfocurvus sp.
CGATGGTGTCGATGATCTTGACCGTGGCCGTCTCCGTGGTCTGGAGGATGGCGTCCAGCTGGTTGGAGGCGCGGCTGAAGAGCTCGCCCGGATCTTCGCTCAGCGTCGGCGAGCCGTTGCCGCTCTTGGCGTGCTTGATTTCCTGGTAGATTTCCTTGAAACCTTTCTGGAGATCCTCATTGACGCGGCGATAGAACTCGCCCTCCACCAGCGCTCCAGAGAGGACTTTTGCGATCTCGCGCTCCACGGTTTCGGTGAGCGATTGCCGCAGATCGGCCGAGATCTTGTCGGCCACCTGCATCATGAGCTTCTCGGTCAGTTTGGTCTCGTCCGTCACGGGCGTCATGGGCGTCTCCACTCGCAGCCGCTAGCGCTGGTCGTTCTCGTTCATGTCGACGATCATGGCGCGGACCGGGCAGACGCGGGTGCACATGCCGCAGGCCGAGCACTTCTCCACATCGAATTCAACCAGGCGATTGTCCAGGTTCACGCACAGCGCCTTGGTGGGGCAGAGCGAGGTGCACAGGCCGCAGTGCATGCACAACTCCTCATCGCGGAAGATCTTCTGCGAGGCCGGGGTGATCTTGACCCCGTTCTGCTTCAGGTAGGAGATGCCCTTGTGGTAGTCCACCTCGCGTCCGGTCAGCTCCAGGGTCAGGGAGCCCTCGTGCCGGGGGCTGATGTCCGCCTTGAGTATGTTGAAGCTCAAGTTGAACAGGAGCGCGAGGTTGCAGACCACGGGCCGGTTGGAAACCTCCGGCGGGAAGGACAGGTAGACGATCTTGCGGAAACTGTTGGCTTCTTCAGTCATGCTGCGCTCCAAACAAGGCCCGGCGGCAAGGCCGGGGCTACTTGTGCTCCTTGAGGAACTGCTTGGCCCGGACGGATTCGGGGTCCTTGGGGAAGCGGTCGATTAGGTCCTGCAACACGGCGCGGCCGGCCTTGTCCTTGCCGATCTTGAAGAAGGCCATGCCCTGCTTGAGCACCGCAGGCTTGTACTTGGTGCTCTTCGGGTACTTCTCGATGACTTCCTGGTAGGCCAGCACGGCCTTGCCGTAGTCCTGGAGGTTGTACGCGCACTCGCCCACCCAGAAGACGGCCTGGGAGGTGTTGGGGTGCTTCTTGAAGGCTGTGGCGAACTCGGAGTAGTACTGCCGCGCCTCCTCGTATTTCTTGGCCTTGAAGGCGGCGTCGGCCTTGGCGAACAGGGCGTCGGCCGGGTTTGTCTGGGCGTCGGCCTTGGGCTCTTCGGCGGGCTTGGACTTGGCGGCCTCGGCCTTGGGGGCGGGCTTGGACTTGTCTTGAGCCGCCTGGGCTGCCGCGACCGGAGCCGGGGCGGGCGAATCAAGCTCCAGGCCGAACTGGCTTTGCAGGGCGACCTTGATGTTCTGCACATCCCGGACCGTATCCACAAGGCTTGGGCCTTCACCCTGGGCGCTGGTCAGGGCGTTGAACTTCATGCTCAGGGTCTCCAGCTTCTCCTGCTGCTTGGCCACCTGCACCCGCAGGGCCTCCAGCTCGGCCCAGGTGTTGGCCTGCCTGGCCTGCACCGGGGAGGTGGACTTCTGGATGTCATCGCGCAGGACTTCCTGGCTCTTGGCCAGTTCCTCTTCCAGGCGCTGGATGGTCTTGCGGCTTTCCTGGCGGTCGCGGTAGGCCTGATTCTGGAGGGTCTCCATGTCGGACTTTGAGGCGCACGCTCCGAGGAGCCCGGCGCAGACCAGACAGAGCAGGGCGTTGCGGCAGCTTGCGGTCATTGGATTATCCTCCCTCTTTTTCTTCCGAAGAACAAATACGCCAGTCCGCCGAAAAAGGGAACCAGCACGGCGAGCTGGACCCAGGCCAGCTTGGCGTTGGTCGAGCCGAAGTCGCGCCGCAGGGCATCAAAGATGCTGTAGCAGCTGAGGCCCACGAACAGGGCGGCCCCGGCCAGGATGGCGGTCCACTGCAGCATTGACAGTTGAGGCATGGAGAAGAACATGGTCGCTCCCTTGACCGCTTTGCTAGTGCGCCGCCTTGCGCCGTTTTCTGGCGGGCCTTTCGCGGATGTTCTGCATGTACATGGAGATGAGCACGGCAAAGGCCCCGCAGGTGATGGCGATGTCCGCCACGTTGAAGGCGGGCCAATGGTACTGGCCGATGGAGAAGTCCAGAAAGTCCACCACGAGCCCGGTGCGCAGGCGGTCGATGAGGTTGCCCAGCGCCCCGCCCAGGATCAGCCCCAGGCCCCAGATGAAGAAGCGGTCGCCCTTGTCCGCCGTGGTCAGCAGATAGTAGATGAAGCCCACGGCAACGATGGTCACGCCCACGAAGAACCAGGTCTGCCAGCTGGTGTCCGGCTGGTTCAGGAAGCCGAAGGCCGCGCCCTTGTTCAGCACGTGCACGATGTTGAAGAAGCCCGGGATCACCGTGTCCGAGGCCCACAGGGCGTACTTCTGCTGGATCACGGCCTTGGTGATCTGGTCGGGCACGATGATGGCTGCGGCCAAAAGCACCGCGGTCTTGAGGCGCTGGTCCATGCCGGACCTCCCTACAGGCCCTGGACCACTGCGGTGCAGCGCGGGCAGATCTCCGGGTGCCCGCCGTCGGAGCCCAGGTTCTCCTCGTAGCGCCAGCAGCGCTGGCACTTGTCGCCCGGGGCCTTGGTCACGGACACGGCCAGTCCCTTGACCTCCTCGGACACAAAGGCGCCCTCGGGCACATGGCCCGACTCGTCCAGGCTGGCCCGGGACACGATGAAAAACTCGCAGAGGTCCAGGCCCGGAGTGGCCAGGGCCCGGGCGGCGTCGCCGCTGACGTGCAGGGTCACGTGGGTGTCCAGCGAGTGGCCCACGTCGCCGGTCTTGCGCTTGGGTTCGATGGCCTTGGTCACCTCGCCGCGGATGGCCAGCAAGAGCTCAAAGGCCTGCCGCGCCTTCTCGGGCATGGGGGCCGGGCCCTCAGCCAGGCGCATGGAGAAGACGCTCTCGCCGCTTGTGCGGCTGCTTGCGGGCAAATAGCCGTAGGCTTCCTCGGCGGTGAAGGAGAGCACCGGGGCCATGTCGTGCAGGAGCACCAGGAGCGCGCGCCAGAGCACGGTCTGGGCCGAGCGGCGGTCCTCCCCGGCGCACACGTAGAGGCGGTCCTTGATGATGTCCAGGTAGAAGGCCGAGAGGTCCGTGGTGCAGAGGTTGT
>CAZXZF010000348.1:0-3170 GCA_964645095.1 uncultured Desulfocurvus sp.
AAATGTCAAAGCGAGCATGCCCACCATCGAAGATCCTTTGCATAATGCTCGTTGCAGCGCTGTTTCTTTCTGCCTCTTTTGGGGTTTTCCCTGACCAGAATGAGGTTTCTCCCCCTCTCTTTTCTGAGCACAGTCATGAAGGTGGCGTTGTGCATAGCCATCTAGATCATCCAGATGACACAGTCGAGTACCCCCAAGCCTTTGCCGCCAACGGGCAGGAACGTGGCCGATCCCTCGCGGATGGCTATGCTTTTGGTGCCCGCTCTCGCCACGGCTTACCCCTTGAACGCCCTCCCGAATCCTTATCTTCTTTTTTCATAATGAAAAGCGTTAGCGTTTAGCTAACGCTTTCAACAAACAAACGCTTCCATGTCCGTTCCCCGCTCCAAGTGGGATGAACAGGTGTATCCTCAAGCAGGCTTTGGTGTTCAGCAATGCTGACCCTATGCCTGTTGGCACTGCCTTCTGCCTTCACGCTTGGCAACCGCTAGTGGCGTAGAAGAGCTAGGAGTCGTCCCGTAGTCGAAGCACACAGGAGGCTGGTATTGATGATGGCGCACCTACGTGACCTCAGGATTGTTTGGAGCAGACACAAGGGGCTCAAAGTCATTAGAATTGTAAGACTCGTCTCAGGGTGCACGGTGGGGGCCTTATGAAATTGCTCGTAAATACTCTGTCCTCGGCCCTCCTTTTCTACAGGCAGCCGGGACTCTTGCCTCAGACGCTGAATATCTTCGTCACCGCGCGCTGCAACGCCCGGTGCGAGTTCTGCCTGTACCGCCACGCCGTGGACAACCCCACCGCGCGCGAGGAAGAAATGCGCCTGGACGAATACGAGGGCCTGGCGCGCTCCTACGGTCCCCTGCACTACCTCGCCGTCTCAGGTGGGGAACCCTTCGTGCGGGAGGATCTGGCCGACATTATCCAGACCTTCATCGACCACTGCGGGGTGCGCGTAGTGGACATTCCCTCCAACTTCACTTTCACCAAGGCCATGGTGAAGGTCATGGACCGTCTCACCGCCGCTAACCCGGAAGTGGCCTTCGACCTTCAGCTCTCCCTGGACGATCTTGGCGAGAGACATAACGCCTCGCGCAAGGTGCCGGGGCTATTCGCCAAGGCCCAAAAGAGCTTCCTGGTCTTGGCCGCTCTGCGTGAGTTGCGGCCCAACCTGCGCATCAAGGGCAGCACCCTATACCTGCCCGCCAACGCTGAGCGCCTGGATGAGGTGCTTGTGGAGCTTGGCCGCACCTTCGACTTTGACCGCATGAGCGTATCTTACCCGCAGCAGCTGCTGCCCTCGGGCGGGGATGAAGCAGTGCGAGCGGATGCCGCCGCCTATGCCAAACGGGCGGCCAAAGCCTTGACTCTGGCCAGCCCATGCCGCCGCAGAACAGACCTGCATGTGGCCGGGATGCTGGCGGTGAAGGGCCTCTACAGGCGGATGCTCCTGGATGCGGCCTCGGGAAACCGAAGCACCGGCGGCTATTGCGAGGCCGGGCGGCATATGCTGGTCATCGACCAGGAGGGCCGGGTATATCCCTGCGAGCCCCTGTGGCACTGCATCGGCAACCTGCGCGAGACGGGCGGGGATGTGCGACCCATCCTGGCTGGACGAGCCTATGCGGATTTCCGGGCCTCGCGGCTTGGGGCTGGCAAGTGCAATTGCACGTGGTCCTGCGCCATGCACACGGCCATCGCCGTCACACCTGGAATGCTGCCGGAGCTTGCTCTGCGCGGCCTAGGCATCCTGGGCAGACGCCTGATGGGGCTGTGATGCGGTCCTCCGCACCGCCGCTGAGCATTGTCATTGCCGTGACACGGCCACGCGCTTTGGAAGCCTGCCTGCGCGGGCTGGAGGAGCAGCGTGGTGAAGGTGCATTCGAAGTCATCGCCGTAGGGGACGTGGAGGATGTCCGCTTCAATCCTGCGCGCTATCTCCTGACGCTCATTCCCTGCGGACAGCTGCATGCCAACGTGCGCCGCAACATCGGCCTAGCCCGGTCGCGGGGAGCGCTGGTGGCGTTTCTGGACGACGACACCATTCCTGACCCTCACTGGGTGGAGACGGCGGTGACCCTGGACCCCGAGGGGGCGATCATCCTCACCGGGCCGGAGCGCCCCGTGGCCACGGGAAAACAGGCCCAGCTCATCTACGCGGTGTCGCGCAGCAGGCTGGGCGCAGGCACTAAATCCCACATCAACCTGCGCCGCGAGCCCGTGGGCTGGTATCAGGTGCCGTTCTGCAACTGCGTCCTGCCGCGCCGGGTCATCGAGCTGGCGGGTCCCCCGGCCGAGGACATCCCATGGGACATGGATGATTTCGAGTTCTGCTTACGCGCCCGGGAGGTGGCGGACTTTGCCAATGAGCCGCGCTTGAGCCTGCGGCACGACCGCTACCCGGACTCGGTGTCAGACTATCTCCGTTACCGCTTCCGGCTACGCCGCCGCACCGGAGAGAAGCTTGTCTCGCACCCTTGGCTGTACGGGCGCATCCTGCCGGTGCTGGCCGTGGCGGCCTTCCCCTGGGCGGCCTTTCTGCTCACTGTGCTGCTTTCCGGCCAGGCGCTGTTCTTCTGGGCCTTCATGGCAACGGTCTACAGCGTCGGCCTGCTGGGGCACATCCCAGCGGCTTTTGGTCACGGCGGCTGGAAGACGATCTTGCCCTACCTGGGGCTCATGGCCGCGCACCATGCCGTGACATTTTCCGGCGTGTGCTTGGGCACACTCACGGGCCTACACCGTCATGGACTCAGTGGCGTGGTCGAATTGCTCCATCAGTTTGGAACTGCCGGCAGGGTGGCGCTTGGGGGTGGCGCTCTGGCCGCGCTTGCGCTCTTGCTCGGCGCTTTCGGCTTGGGCCATTGGGAACTAGGCCCTCTTTCCGACAGCCTTGCCAAGCTTGTGCTCCATGATGTCTCCGCTGCCGGGCTACTCGGCCTTGGAGTTGTCCTGACGCTCTTCTCGGAGAGCCTGTCGAAGCTCTGGCAGGGCCACGAAGATCTTTTTGTTGCCACATTGGTGATGCCGTTGCTGGGCATAAGCCTGCTCTTCGTCCTCACTCACCACCCTGGAGACCACGCTATTTTTGCGCACACTTTCTCCTGGGGCGATCTATTGCGGCACAGCAATGTCGTGCTGGAACTGGCAGCGCTGGCAGGAACTCTTTC
>CAZXZF010000349.1:0-3168 GCA_964645095.1 uncultured Desulfocurvus sp.
GGCAATACGCCGGGGCAGGCGAGGAGACTGACCATGCATCGCAACGCCTTCAAGACCATGCTTGCAACCCTGTTGTGCCTGGGGGCGCTGGCCACGCCAGCCCTGGCGCAGTTCAACATCAGCATCGACATCGGCACGCCCCCGCCCCCGCACCGCTTTGAGGTGGTCCAGGAAGTGCGCACCGGGTACGTCTTGATCCCGGGCTTCTGGTTCTGGGATGGGCACCGGCACCGCTGGTCCGAGCAGCACTGGGTGGAGGCCCGGCCCGGCCACCACTGGGAGCAGGCTCGCTGGGAGCAGCGGGGCGACCGCCACCACTTCGAACCGGGGCGCTGGGAACCGGATCATCGTGAAGACCGGCGTGAGGACAGACGTGAGGACAGGCGCGAGGGACATGGCCAGGAAGGCCGCGGAAATCACGGCCAGGGACGCAGGGATGGAAATGACCGCTTCTAGCGCACGAACCTGCCCGCGCCTTGGTTAAGGGCAGCGGAGCAGACAAGGAAAGGCCCGGGAGCAGTCCCGGGCCTCGTTGTTTCGCGGACTTCCGCCCGCCCAAGCCCCACGATGCGCAGGCGTTACTGGCACACGTCGTCGAAGACGGCCTCAATCCTGGAGCCCGGCTGGACATCCGTCTTCTGCTGAGTCTGGATGCTGCCCGTGGCGATGACGGTCCCGTCGGCCGCGTAGTAGGTGTAGTTCGTCGTGGAGACCATGCGCGTGTTGCAGTAGAAGTTCTTGCGCTGGACCGAGTGCTGCGGGCGCGCCTTGGACTTGAAGGTCTTCTGCAGGCGCGCGCTGTCCTCGGCGTCGTAGGTGTACTTCACATTCGCGTGCACGGCGTCGCGGCTGCGCATCACCGAGGCCGGGTCGATGAACATGTCGGCTGAGAGCTGCTTCCAGGACGCCCCCAGGGACAGGGCGGGGCTGGCCAGCAGGCACAGCCCTATGGCGATGGACGACAGAGAGCGCATGGGGCACCTCACTGTTATTTGGTCACACCCGGCCGGTCCCCGCAACGCACCTACAGCAACGCACCTACAGCAGGGCACCCTACCCCAGCATCCGCAAGGAGTACTTCTCGAAGAGCAGGCTCTGGAACTCGGCGGTGAGCTTGAAGGCTGCGCGCAGGCGCTCGCGCTCCATGGCGCCGAGGGAATCGGGCCGGATGTCGTTGCAAAGCGGCTTGCCCTGGCGCAAATGCGCGGCCTGGGTGCGCATGCGCAGGGTCTGCAAAAAGTCGTAGGCATCGCACAGCCCCTCGGCCAGGGGCACGGAGAGCGCCTCGGAGCGGTGCAGCAGGCGCAGGCGCGCGCAGGTGCCGGTCTCGGCCAGGCCGTGGTCCAGGGCCAGGGTCTTCACGCCCTGGGTGATGGGGAAGATGCCGCCGCGCTTGATGTCGAGCACGCCCCGGCCCTTGTCGTCCTTCTTGAGCGAAAACGAGCCGAACAGCCCCAGCGGCGGGCTGAAGCGCACGGCCTCGCGCGCCATGTACTTGAGCAGCACCGAACTCTTGCGCAGCCGCCTGGTCATGGCCTCGCGCAGGCGCACGTTCAGGCCGCCGTTCCCGGCCCCCTGCACCTGCACGACCCGCAGGTCGCACAACAGCGAGGCTTTCAGAATGCCCTCGGCGTCGGGCCTGTCGGCGATGGTGTCGAAGAGGTCCAGCCAGCCGTCCAGGCTTTTGCGCCAGTCCGGGTTGTCCATCATGATGCGGTTCTTGCACGGCGGAAAGCCCACATCGAGCAGCACCTGCGTGAGGCGCTGGCCCAGGCGCTCGAACCAGGCCTCCATGTCCGGGCCGGAGCCGCCGTCTGAACTGTCGTAGACCAGCGCCAGATCCTGGTCCGTGGCCAGGAACTGCTCGCGGCGGCCCTGGCTGCCCAGCACCAGCACGGCGTGGGGCGCTGGCGCAGGCCCAAGCTCGGCCAGGACCATCTCCCAGGCCCGGGCCATGATGCGGTCGTGCATCTCGCTTATCAGGCGGCCCACGGCGTCGCTGGTGATGCCCTCGGCCACGCTGCGCCCGGCCATGCGGTGCAGGCGCTCGAAGGTCCGGGTCAACTCCTCCGGAGCCGTGGCCGCAGCGATCTCCGAGGCCAGGGCCAGCGGGCTCTCCCCGCGTGCGGAGAGCATGTCGCGCTCGCCCAGCACGCCCGCGTGCGCGCCGAATTCGTCCAGCAGCACCAGGCGGCGGATGTCGTGGTGCACCATGCGCGAAAAGGCCTCGATGAGCAGCTCCTCGGGACCGGCCGTGACCAGGCCGGGGGTCATCACCGCCGTCACGTTCAGGGTCTCGGCGTCCTTTCCGGCGGCGGCGACCTTGGCCAGCACATCGCGCTCGGTGAGGATGCCCAGCACCGCGCCGCTGTTCGTGCCGGCGTTGTTCATGTCGTCGTTGTTCGTGTCGTCAGCCCGCACCAGGGCCGCCGTGGCCTTGGCCCGGGCCATGACGCGCGCGGCCTGGGCCACGCTGGCCGAGGCCGGGACGAACACCGGGGCCGGGCAGGCCACGTCGCCCACGCGCAGACGCAGGAAGGGGTCCGGGCCGGGCTGGCAGGACTGGTTCCTGGCGCGCTCCGCAGCCGCGGCCAGGCCGCCCGCCTTGGCGATGAGCGCGCGGGAAAAAAGCTCGTCGTTCATGAGCCGGCTGAAGCTGTCCATGGGGATCAGGATGAGCTCGGAGGGCTCGGCCGCGCGGATATCCCAGAGGCCCGTCTCCGCGCCCTGCCCCGAAGGCAGGGCGGCCTCGTAGCCCAGCATGTCGCCCGGCAGGAGCGTCAGCGGCAGGCACTGGGCGTAAGAAGCCTCCAGCGAGCCGGAGCGCACCACGCAGGCGGCGTCCGGGATGGTCCCGGCGGTGAGGATTTCCTCGCCAGCGGCAAGGCTGCGGGCGGAAAAAAAGTCCCCCTCCGACCCCAGCAGGCGCTGGGGAAGGAGGGAGAAGGGAAGTGCAGCCTTGAGAAAGGTGACTAAAGCGTCATTCATTCCACGCTCGTTTCACGGTCATTCCACGCTCGTTTCACGGTCACTCCACGCTCACGCCGAGATAGTTGCGGACCTTCTGTTCAGGGTACAACGATTCGGCACGTTCGTCACGCTTAATTACGGAACCGATCCAACCGGCGATGAAGGCCCCGGTCATGGAGATGAGCGCCGGGTTCTTGA
>CAZXZF010000350.1:0-3162 GCA_964645095.1 uncultured Desulfocurvus sp.
CCTGCCACGCAAAACAAGGCTACACAGTAGGGCAAATTCGTGGTGGCATAAGTGTGTCTTTTGGCATCGACGAAGTAAACAAGGCCATACGCCAGAACGACATCGCCATCACCTGTTTATCTATCACGACCTTAGGCTTGTTATTGTTCATCATGTGGCTGTTCTTCCACAAAATGCAGAAGCGGCTGGATGAGTCCCAGGCACTACTGCGCCGCCTGGCCAGCGTCGACATACTGACCGACATAGCTAACCGAGCCACGGTCATGGCCCGCTTCGGCGAAGGGTTCGCCAAGTACCGCAGGCAGTCTACCAAGCTTGGTTGTCTCATGATCGACGTAGATCATTTCAAAGCTGTAAATGACAGCTTCGGCCATCAGAAAGGCGATGAGGTCCTAAAAGGGCTCGCGTCGCTTGTCAGTGGCACGCTTCGCCCTTACGACACCTTTGGCCGCTATGGCGGAGAGGAGTTTCTCCTTGTGCTTGAAGAGGTGGACGAAAAACGTCTGGCCGAGGTAGCCGAGCGCACCAGAAGTCTGATCGAAGAGCAACTAGGAACACTGTCAAAACTAACAGAGCCAGTAACGATCAGCGTTGGCGGCACCTTGGCGACCCAAGAAGATCATTCTGCCGAGGACATTATCCGCCGCGCCGACCAAGCTCTCTATATGGCCAAGGACCAAGGACGCAATTGTGTCGTGGTTTTATGATCCGAATCTCTCCCCCCAAAGGGTCTTTTTCGTTGAAGGGACTGACGGCGGTTGATTGTCGATATCTGGCAATCAGCCCTTGAGCCCCTGGCCGAAGTCCCGGCCAAAGGTCCGGCACTGCTCGAGCGCGTCGCCATCGGGGTTCCACATGGCCCGCACGCCCTCGTTCGGCACCTCGAAGCCGCTTTCCTTCAGGTGCGCGGTCATGAGCTTCACGGACTCGCCACTCCAACCGTAGGCCCCGAAAGCCGCCGCCTTCTTGTTTTTGAAGCCCAGGCCGCGCACCAGCTCCAGGAAGCCGCCGATGGAGGACAGGAATCCCCTGTTGATGGTGGGCGAGCCCACAAGCAACGCCTTGGAACGGAAGACTTCGGTGATGATGTCATTCTTGTCGCCCGTGGCGGCGTTGAAGAGCTTCACCCGCAGGGTCGGGTCGGCCTGGCTCAGACCCTCGGCGATGGCCTCGGCCATGCGCCGGGTGCCATTCCACATGGTGTCGTAGACGATGGCCGCCTGGTGCTCCTGGTAGTCGCCCGCCCATTCCAGATACTTCGTCACGATCTGCATGGGGTTGTCGCGCCAGATGGTGCCGTGGCTGGGGCAGATGAGCTTGAGCGGCAGCCCGAGCCCCGCGAACTCTTCGATCTTGCGCTTCACCAGCGCGCTGAAGGGGGTCAGGATGTTGGCGTAGTACTTGATGCACTCTTCCATGAGGGCGCAGGGGTCCACGAGGTCGTTGTACATGCTCTCGGAGGCCAGGTGGTGGCCGAAGGCGTCGTTGCTGAACAGGATGTCTTCGCCGGTCAGGTAGCAGAACATGGTGTCCGGCCAGTGCAGCATGGGCGCCTCGATGAAGATCAGCTCGCGCTTGCCCAGGCTCAGGCGCTCCCCGGTCTTGACCACCTTGAAGTTCCAGTCCTGGTGGTAGTGGCCCTTCAGGGATTTGACCCCGTTGGCCGTGCAGTACACCGGCACATCCGGGATGCGCCGCATCAGCTCCGGCAGCCCGCCGCTGTGGTCGCTCTCGGCGTGGTTGGCGATGACGTAGTCGATGCGCTTCAGGTCCACCACGCCCTTGAGCTGTTCGAGGAACTCGCCCGCAAAGGGCGCCCAGACCGTCTCGATGAGTGCGGTCTTCTCGTCCTGTACCAGATAGGAGTTGTAGGTGGAGCCGCGGTGGGTGGAATACTCCTGGCCGTGGAAATGGCGCAGCTCCCAGTCCCTTTTCCCTACCCAGGTCACGGCGTCGGTGATTTTGATGCTCATGTGCCTTTCTCCTTCTTCTGGTGTGGGCGTGGTCTAAACAGCCAAGTACTGCGCCGCCAGATCGTCCAGTAAGCGGTGGAAGGCCTCGTGCCTGCCCGGACCGATGCGCTCGGCTTCGATGCGTTCGAAGGGTTCGTGCATGTCCGTCAGGGCTGCCACGCCCAACAGGCGTTCGGCCATGGGGAAAAGCACGGTGTTCTCCTTGGCGATGTGCTGAGTCAGAAGGTCGGCGTAGGCCAGGGCAGCGGCGCTGAAGGCGGCGTAGCCCGCCTGGCCCGCGCCCGGCAGTGTTTCCAGGGCCGTGCCCATGTCGCGGATGTGCCCGCGCCCCAGGGTGTGCTCATGCAGCATGACCCCGATGGGCCCGCCCTCGCGCGGCAAGCCCGCCGCCTCCAGGGCCGGAAAGAGAATATCCTCCTCCTTGCCGTGGTGGCACTTATCCGCAAAGACCTTGAGAAAATCAAGGATGCTTTTTAGTTGCGCCGGGGGCACGGTCTCGCCCGCTGAAATGCGCGCGGCCATGGCCCTCAGGATGTCCAGCATGCGCAGGATGCCCTCGTGTTCCGATCGCAAGTCGTCTGTTGCCGTCATGATCTACTCCTAGAGTTATCCAAGACTCTACCCAAGCACTATCTTAAGGTACGAGAAGGGAGGATTCAAGTGACATCGAATCAAAATACTGAAGCGCCTTTCGAGTTGTCGAGCAGATTTCAAGAAATCCGTTACAAAGGCGTTGGCCCCCAGAACGAAAGCCTCCTCTTGGATCTGGACCGGAGAGAAATGGAGAAGAGGCACAAATTGTTTACGCCGATTCCGATAAACTGACGAGTTGACCTACCGCTCGAAACTCGGTCCGGAAGTCTATCCGAGTCCCCTGCCTTGATCTGCTACCCGAAAATCCGATCAACTTCCCGAGGAGCTGATTAGTTTTCGCAGGCAAATTCGCCTTGCCTATAGCATATCACAGAGAGAGAGCAGAACCAAGACCTTTGCACTACAATTCTGCACTACAAAAGTCCCTGAAAGGTCATTATATTGTAGTGCAGCGTAAAATTAGTTAATTATTCAAGTCATATTAGGTGCATTGATTGGCTTGTTTTCAAGAGGGCGGAGCCCTCGCCTACGACGATTGGCCGGGTTGACCATTCCCATTCTACACGGGTGTTACATTTATTCTCTTGACCGGGGT
>CAZXZF010000351.1:0-3148 GCA_964645095.1 uncultured Desulfocurvus sp.
GGCGGCCGAGGACGAGGTCACCAGCGCCTCGCCCAGGCCGAAGACCAGGGCCGCCCCGGCCAGGGTCCAGAAGCTCGCCAGCCAGGGCACGGCGGCCAGCCCGGTCAGGGCGGAGAGCGGATGCATGGCGGCCTCGCTTGCGCCTGGAACGGTTTAGTGGCCCGGAGCGACGGGGGTCTTGCGGTCGGCCAAGAACACCTTGCCCGCGTCCGGGGGCCAGGTCCAGCCCTGCCTGGCCTGCCCAGGCGCCGCGCGGTGTGCTGCAGGCGAGACACGAACGCCCCACGCCCTGCGCCTGCAATGCGGAATCATGACGCAGCAGGCCCAGGCCCATCAAAACCCGGCAAAATTTTGCACAAAAACATGCAGCCTTCTGCACAAAAGGAGTCGCAACACCCTGAATCAGAGGCGTTTTCCATGTTTTTCCCTTGGCACGATTTTCGCTACGCAGGGTCTTGTGCAGCTTGACTAATTGAAAACCAAAGCGATAATTAGCGCATGCAACAATCAGCACCAGAAACAATCCCCGCGCCGGACGCCCGGCGCTGTTCCGAGGCCCTGCTGGCCGTGGCCCCCGCGCTCATGCAGTCCCTGCGGCTGGGCATGCGAGGCGGGCGCGGACCCGAGCTCTCGGTGCCGCAGTTCCGCGTGCTCGTGCACGCCTGCCTGCGCCCCGGCGCAACCCTGCGCCAGCTGGCCGAGCCCCTGGGCGTGTCCACGGCCACCACCTCGCGCATGGTCGAGACCCTCGTGCTGCGCGGCCTGCTGGAACGCAGCCCGGGCGAGGCCGACCGCAGGCAGGTGTCCATAACCCTGACCCCGGCCGGCCAGCGTATGCTGGACCGCGCCCACACCCTGGCGCGCGCGCAGTTCGAGGCGCGGCTTGCGGGCCTGGACGCAAAAGCCCTGGCCACGCTGGCCACGGCCCTTGATTTGCTGCAGACCATTTTCGACATCCAGCGCCTGCCCTGGGCCGCCCTGGACGAGCGCTGCGAACACGATCCCGAGGAGCACAGCTGATGCCCACCTTCACCAGCACAAGAACGTTCAAGATCGCCGCGATGGCCGCCATCATTCTGGCGCTGGCGGGCGGGGCGTATTTCTTCCTGCAGAGCGGCAAGCAGGCCGAGGGCTATCGCACGGCCAAACCCGCGCGCGGGGAGATCCTCTCCACGGTCACCAGCTCCGGCAACATCACCCCGGTGGTCACGGTGAACGTGGGCGCGCCGGTGTCCGGCACCATCAAGGAACTGTTCGTGGACTTCAACTCCCAGGTCAAGAAGGGCCAGATCATCGCCCAGATCGACCCGGCCACCTTCCGCGCCCAGGTGGAGCAGAGCCAGGGCAATTACCTCGCGGCCCAGGCCAATGCGGACAAGGCCAAGGTCGCCCTGGCCGACGCCCAGCGCACCATGAAGCGCTACCAGGATCTGCTGCGCGACGGTTCGGTCTCCGTGAGCGATTTCGACACCTACGCCACCGCCGCAGCCTCGGCCCGGGCCGCCCTGGGGGCCGCCCAGGGCGCGGTGGCCCAGGCCAGGGGCAGCTATGACCAGGCCAAGACCAACCTCGACTACGCCACCATCCGCTCGCCGGTGGACGGCATCGTCATCTCGCGCGCCGTGGACGTGGGCCAGACCGTGGCCGCCAGCTTCCAGACGCCCACCCTGTTCACCATCGCCCAGGACCTGACCAAGATGCAGATCTACGCCACGGTGGACGAGTCGGACATCGGCAAGGTGCGCGAGGGCGGCAACGCCACCTTCACCGTGGACGCCTACCCCGAGTCGAATTTCGAAGGCGTCATCACCCAGGTGCGCAACGCCGCCACAACCCTGCAAAACGTCGTCACCTACACGGTGGTTGTCGGCGTGGACAACTCCGACCTGCGCCTCAAGCCCGGCATGACCGCCAACGTGACCTTCATCACCGCCAAGAAGGCCGACGCGCTGAAGATCCCCACTGCGGCCCTGCGCTTCCGGCCCAAGACCACGGACGCCTCCGGCGCGGACAAGAGCGCGGACAAGGGCGCGGACAAGGGCGCCGCGGCCAAGGGCCAAGGCAAGGGCGCTGGCGCCAAGCGCCTGTACATCCTGAAGGACGGCAAGCCGACGCCCGTGTCCGTGACCCTTGGCATCGGCAACGACAAGGAGACCGAGGTCACGGGCGGTGAGCTGCCTGCGGACGCCGAGGTCATCATCGAGGCCCAGTCGGCCAAGGGCAAGAACGGCTCGGCCAAGCCCGGGGCCTCCGGCGGCTCGCCCATGGGGCCGAGGATGTAGCATGAGCGAGCCAGCAGTCGCAGAGGTCGTCCGCCTGACGGACATCACCAAGTCCTACCAGATGGGCGAGGAGACCGTGCACGCCCTGCGCGGGGTGTCCCTCTCCGTGGCCCACGGCGAGTTCGTGGCCATCATGGGCTCCAGCGGCTCCGGCAAGTCCACCTGCATGCACATCCTGGGCTGCCTGGACCGGCCCAGCTCCGGCAGCTACGCCCTGGACGGCGAGACCGTGCAGGACCTGGGCAAGGACCAGCTGGCGGACATCCGCAACCGCAAGCTCGGGTTCGTGTTCCAGGGCTTCAACCTGCTCTCGCGCACCAGCGCGCTCGAAAACGTGGAGCTGCCCCTGGTCTATGGCCGGGTGCCCGCGCCCGAGCGCCGCAAGCGCGCCCTGGAGGCGCTCAGCATGGTCGGCCTGGCCGAGCGCGCCGGGCACCTCTCAAACCAGCTCTCCGGCGGCCAGCAGCAGCGCGTGGCCATCGCCCGGGCCCTGGCCGGACGCCCGGCCATGATCCTGGCCGACGAGCCCACGGGCAACCTGGACTCGCACATGAGCGAGGAGATCATGGACATCTTCACGCGCCTGAACAGCCAGGGCATCACCATCATCATGGTCACCCACGAGCCGGACATCGCGGCCTACGCCAGCCGCCGCGTCACCTTCCTGGACGGCTGCATTGTAGGCGACACCAAGCATGACAGCACCGGCGAGAACAAGGACGCGGTGGCCTAGATGGACGTCCTGCTGCCGCTCAAAATCGCCTTCCGGGCCCTGCGCGTGAACAAGATGCGCTCGTTCTTGACCATGCTCGGCATCATGATCGGCATCGGCGCGGTCATCGTCATGGTGGCCGTGGGCTCCGGCG
>CAZXZF010000352.1:0-3139 GCA_964645095.1 uncultured Desulfocurvus sp.
CCAGGGCGTAGCCCAGAAAGGCCGTCAGGATGGCCGGGCGCACCGCCGAGTGGTAGCGCTTGAGCCCGAAGATGTAGCAGGCGGAGCTTGCGGTGTAGCCGCCGGCCGCCAGTGCGACGCCGCACAGGAGGTCGAAGCTGATCCAGATGCCCCAGGGGTTGTTGTCGTCCAGGTTGGTGACGTAGCCCAGGCCCTTGGTGAACCGGAGCACCGTGACCACCAGGCCGAAGGCCAGGATGACCGCAGTGAGGATGTTCACCGGGGTGAACAGGGTTTTGTTGGTGTCAGTAGTCATCTAGGCGCCCTCCTCGTCTTTGTTGGCGGCGGCGGCCTCTTCTTTTTGGGCGGCGGCAGCCTCTTCCAGGGCGCGCTTGACCTCGCGCTCAATGGCCTGGGCCTTGTCCTTCTCGGCCTTGTCCAGCTCCTTGGCGAGCTTGGCGGCGGCCTCGGCCTTGACCTCGGCCTTGGCGGCCTTGACGGCGGCCTTCTGTTCTTCCTCGGCCACCTTGTCCTTGCGCTTGTTCATGGCCCACACGCCGCCGAGCAGCGCCGGCCACAGGGCCGCCACCATGGGCACAACGCTGAGCGCCCCGGAGGTCATGCTGGGCACGCTGACGTTGCCCAGGTCCTCGCGCAGGCCGATGGTCTTGAACTGCTCGCCGGAGAGGTACAGCCAGTTGGTGCCGCCCATCTCCTGCTCGCCGTAGACATGGTCCTGGTAGCGCTCGGGGTTTCTCTTGATGCGCTCGCGCGCCACTTCGATCAGGTCCTTGCGCTTGCCGTAGACCAGGGCCTCCTTGGGGCAGATGGTCACGCAGCCCGGGGCCGAGAGCTCGCCCTTCTGGATCTGGTCGTGGCACATGGTGCACTTCATGACCCGGGGGGTCAGCGGATCGTTGTATTCGTAAGCCGGGATATTGAACGGGCAGGCCACCATGCAGTAGCGGCAGCCCACGCAGAGGCTGGCGTCGTAGGTCACCGAGCCGTCCGGGTTCTTGGTGAAGGCCCGGACAAAGCAGACCGAGGCGCAGGCAGGCTCCATGCAGTGGTTGCACTGGATCTTGCGGAACGCCGGGCCCTTCTTGCCCGCGTACTTGTTCACCACCGTGTAGGTCTTGGCGTCGGTGCGGCGCTCCTGGTCCAGAACCTTCAGGTCGTCAAAGGGTTTTGCCGGTGCCGGCAGCTTGTTCACTTTGTTGCATGCGGCTTCGCATTTGCGGCAGCCAATGCAGCGGGTGGCGTCGAACAACACACCCTTTGCATTGGGGTAGCCGTCAAAGGTATGGCCTGATGCGGCTTGCGCTTCGGTGCCCAGGGTGGCCGTGATCCCCGCGGCGCCCAGCAAGCCGAGAAACTGTCTTCTCTTCATGGACGTGCTCCTTATAATGCCGGGGTCCGGCTTACTTCTTCTTTTCCTTGTGGCAGCCCACACAATCCGTGTTCACGGGCTTCTTCAGGTCCATAGCCTTGTGGCAGCTCATGCACTGACCGTGGTAGGCGGCCTTCAGGCCCGGACGGTTCGGCTGCTTGTCGTCAAAGGGCTTGCCGTGGCAGTTCACGCACTTGGGCGGCTTCTTGGCGCCGGCCGGAGTGTTGTGGTGGCAGGCCTGGCACAGGGTGCCCGGATCAGCGTGGAACACGCCGCTCATCTTGGAGTCCTTCATGTTCTCCGCGAGCTTCAGCACGATCTTGCGGTGCGGCATCTCGGAGGCCTCGTACTCGTTGACCATGGACTTGATGCTGACCTTCTCCGGGATGTCGTCGGTGGTGAAGATGTCGGCCTTGTCGGCGCGGCCCTTGAGCAGTTCCGTCGCGGCGGCGGCCTTCTCCTCCGGCTTCATGGCCCAGTAGGCGGGCATCTGGCCGGGCTCGGCGGGCACCTTCAGCGCGCCCTGGATGTGGCACTTCTTGCACGCGGCGCTCGCGGGCTTGGTGCGGGTCTTCAGCTGGTTGTGGCAGCCGGCGCACTTGGGCTCGGCCTTCTTCTGGCTGTGGCAGCCCACGCAGCTCTGCTTGGCGCTGGCGCGGTGCATGGCCTGCTCGAGCTGGACAAAGCCGCCTTCCTTGCTGCCGGCCACGGTGTGGCACTTGCCGCAGGCCACGGTTTCCTTGTGGTGGCAGGCGCGGCAGGTGTCGACGTTCTTCTCGTGCAGCTTGTGGTTGAAGGCCACCGGGCTCATGGCCACGGGCTTGGCGCCCTCGGCGGGCTTCTCGATGGAGACCAGGGTCAGGTCGGGCATGCCGGTGCGGCGGATGAGACGGACGTCCTCACCGGCCTTGGCCACGGCCTGCTTGTTCTTGGCGGCCGTCTTGGCCTGGGCCTCGGCTCCGTGGCAACCGGCGCACTGGGTCGGGCCGGTCTCCTTGACGCCCTTGAGCGCCAGGGTGCGGTGGCAGTTCACGCAGGAGTCATGCGCAGCCTGGGACATGCTGCGGGACTCCTTGGTGGCCTTTTCCGCATGGCAGGCGCGGCAGGTGCCTTCCTTGCCCTTGGCGTAGAAGGTCTTCTTGGTGTCCTTGTTGTATTCGTGGTGGCAGCGGTCGCAATTTTCCTTGCGCAGCTCGCCGGTGGCCTCGTCCTTCAGGGTCGAGGCCAGCTCCTTGGTGGAGGTGTGGCGGAAGTGCAGGGCATTGTTCAGGCCGCCTTCCAGCTTGGCGGAAGAGACCTTGGGCTTGGCGTCGTGGCAGGAGCGGCAGGCGCCGTCCAGCGGGCCGGTCTTCTGGCCCTTGCCAGCCAGGTCCGTGTGGCAGCCGATGCAGTTCTTGTGATAGACTTCCTTGACCTCGGCCTGGGTGGTGTCCTTCTCGCGCTTGAACTTGGTGACAACCAGACCGTCCTTCTCAACGTGGCAGGTCTTGCAGTCCTTTTCGCCAGTCTTGAGGGCCAGGGTGTGCTTGTCATGCAAGAACGTCACGGGCGGCAGCTCCAGCTTCCCGTAGGCTTTCATGGCGTCGATGGTCACCATGTCCGTACGGATGGCTGCGTTTGCCTGCGCCTCCCCGACCCCCTGCGCCTCAAGGCTGAGGATCGAGACCACGGCCAGGACAAACATGGCCCCGGCTGACAGCAGCAGTACTCTTCCTTTTTCCATGTTGTTGTTCCTTGCCTCGTACGTTGAGAGGGTTAGCCCGATCATGG
>CAZXZF010000353.1:0-3121 GCA_964645095.1 uncultured Desulfocurvus sp.
TCTTCCTCAAGGTCGCGGATGGCGTCCCAGCAGTTGTGGCAGGGCGCGATGACGAGCTTGCAGCCCGTGGCCAGGATCTGGTCCCGCTTGACCATCAGCGCGCGGTTGCGCTGCGGGCGGAAGATGCCCATGCCGTTGAAGCCGCCGCCGCCGCCGCAGCAGTAGTTGTGCTCCTTGTTGGGGCTCATCTCCACGAAGTAGCCCGGCTCCACCAGGTAGCTCACGATCTCGCGGGTGATCTCCTTCAGGCCGTAGTTGCGGATGTAGTTGCAGGAGTCCTGCAAGGTCACCGGCTGCTTGATGCGCTTGGCCGGGTCGATCTTGATCTTGCCCTCGCGCAGGGCCTCGGCCAGCCATTCCGTGTAGTGCAGGAAGCGCACCGGGGTCGAGCCGTCGGCCCGGCCGGCCCAGTAGGGGCCTTCGATGACCGTGGCGCGGTGGGCGTGGCCGCACTCCGTGCCGCAGGCCCGCTTGGGCTTCAGGCGGTCGATGGCGGCGTAGACATGCTTGACCTGCTGGCCGCAGGCTTCCCAGTCGCCCGCGAAGATGGCCAGGCTGGTCTGCTCCCAGCCGGAGCTGGGCACGGTCCAGTTCTCGCCGGCCACGTGGAAGAGCACCGCGGCCTCCGCGATGTCCTCGGGGTAGTGCTTGGGCTCGCGGGCGTTCACGGTGTACATGATGTCCGCGTTTTCCTTGTCGATGGGGATCTCAAGCCCCGGCCACTCGTCCTGGGCCTCCTCGGCCATCCACTCGCAGGTCTCGGTCCAGTCCTCGTCGGTGACGTTCATCTGGGCCTTGAACACGCGGTGCATGCCTGCGCCGATCTTGAGCTCCCAGGGTACGAAGCCCTGGGAATAGCACAGGCCGCGCAGGTAGCCGAACATGATGCCCATGTCGATGCCGTAGGGGCAGTACTGGCCGCAGCGGTTGCAGCAGGTGCACTGGCTCCAGGCCACCTCCATGGTGTGCTGCATGAAGGCGTTGTCCACGTCGCCGTTACGCTTCACGATCTCGCCCAGGGTGGACTGGATCTTGTAGGCCGGGACCTGCTCGGGCTTGCGGTCGTTGCACAGGTACAGGAAGCAGGAATCGGCGCAGAGCCCGCAGTGGGCGCACATCTCAAGCCAGGTGCGGATGCGCGATTTGCAGGTGTTCTTGATCGACGTGGCGAGCTTCGCCTTGTCAACCTCCAGTTCCTGCATTTCCGCGTAGTATTGCTTGCCGCCCTTGTCCGCCAGGACAGCCTCAAGGGCCTCCAGGGTGTTCACAGGCGTTTTGTTGCAGAGTATTCCTTCAGGCATGGAACTCTCTCCTTCTCGTTATTATGCGTGGTGCCCTTAAGGCTACCAGGACATGGGGGCGCCCTTCAGGCCGCCACGCTTGGTGCCGTAGTCAATGCCGAGCTGGCCGCGCGAGAGGAAGAAGCCCACCACGTGGAACAGCTTAGTGAAGGGCACGGCCAGGAGCATGATCTCCCCGGTGATGACGTGCGCCAGGAGCCAGAACTCATAGTCGCCGCCCAACTGGTGCACGACCATGAAGCCCGTGAGGAACGGGGCGATGGTGATGGCCAGCAGCAGGTAGTCATACAGGCTGGTGATGATGCGCACCTCCGGCAACGCGATGCGCCGGATGATGATGAACACGCCCGCGCAGATCATGGCCACGGTCAGGATGTCGGCCGCGAGCATGGGGATGGTGGGCCAGGAGAGGCCGAAGCGCATCTTGAGCACCACGGCGTGCCCGGCCAGGAACAGGGGCACGACCACCAGGCCGATGTGGAAGGTGAAGAACAGGATGGTGAAGATGGGCTTCACCTTCCAGCCCTGGGAGCCGAAGGGCACGATCCAGGCGAAGATGCTGCGCGCCGCGCCGTTGACGGCTTCCTTCGTGTGGTAGCCGTAGGGCACGCGGTCCAGTTTCCAGTCCAGGCCCTTGATGTAGGTGTACACCCGCCAGGCCAGCCCGCCGAAGAACACGGCGAAGCTCAGCCACAGGAGAGGTCCGGTAATGATCTGATACATGGCTTACTCCTTGTGGTGCTCGGGCATCTTGTGAATTTCCTCGTCGCGCGAGGTCATGAAGGCCCAGAGGCCCCAGAAGCCAACCACGAACAGGCCCATCAGAACGTAGACGATGGACTTGGTGAACATCATGTAGTCGTGATATACGAAGAATTCCATGTCGCGCCTCCTTGCTAGTGGGCGTCTTTGTATTCAGGGTGCTCGAAGAAGATGGGCATCCTGGACACGATGAACCGGTAGACCGTGACGCCCACGGTGACCACGAAGATGGAGATGACGATCTCCATCCAGCTCGGGAAGTAGCGCTGGCTGGACGGAAGCTGCCAATTGAAGGCCACGATGGACACGTTGAAGCGGTTCAGGATGATGCCCAGCACCGTCAACGCGCTCGTCCACTTGATGAGCTTGAGGTTCTTCTCGCGGCTGCCGATGGCGTACAGCAGGCTCGGCAGGGCCACGAAGCCCAGGACCTCGAGCAGCCACCAGGCGCCAAAGCCCGTGGCCAGGTATGCCCAGTTGTTGTCGTAGGCCACGGCCACCAGCTTCACGCAGAAGTAGGCCGCCAGCGAGATGCTTGCCCCGCGCGCGAAGCCCAGCATCACGCCATCGTGCTCGTCCAGGTGCGTCTTGTCCATCATGTGGTGCCAGGGCTTGTGGGCCAGGGTGCCCTCAAGGATGACCATGGACAGGCCCGCCGGGATGCTCGACACGAAGAAGAGGATCGCCAGGTAGGGCGAGTACCAGAGCGGGTGGATCTTGCTCGGCACGGCCACGTACAGAGCGCCCAGGGAGCTCTGGTGCAGGGTCGACAGGATGACGCCGAACACCGTGAGCGCCAGGGTCAGCTTGACGATCTTGTTGCGCAGGTTCTTCATGCCCAGCCACTCGAACACGGCCGGGGAGAACTCGATGGCCAGCACGGTGACGTACAGGAAGACGCACAGGCCCACTTCGTACAAGAGCGACGTGGTGCCGGGGCTGACGAAGATGGGGTACGGCAGGCGGTAGGGGCGGCCCACGTCGTAGTGCAGGGCGAAGACCACCAGGGCGTAGCCCAGAAAGGCCGTCAGGATGGCCGGGCGCACCGCCGAGTGGTA
>CAZXZF010000354.1:0-3116 GCA_964645095.1 uncultured Desulfocurvus sp.
GCCTGGACCTGCTCCAGCTGCTCGCGGCTCACGGCCCCCTGGTCGAACAGGGCCTTGAAGCGGTGCAGATCGTCATCGGCCTTTTTAGACTGGGCCTCGTCCTTTTGCAGGCGGGCCTGGGCCTCTTGCAGCGAGGCCTGGTAGGTGCGCTGGTCGATGAGGAAGAGCGGGGTGCCCTTCAACACGTCCTGGCCGTCGCGCACCAGCTGCCGGGCGATGACGCCGCTGACCTGGGGCTTGATGACGACGCTGGCGTAAGCCTCGACATTGCCCACGGCCAGGACCAGCACCGGCACGTTCATGGCTTTCGCTTCGGCCACGGCTACGGCCACGGGCCGCTTGCCCTTGGCGAGCTTGTCCTCGCCCTTGCCGCAGGCGGCCAGGGCCAGCAGCAAGGCCGCCAGGAGCAGGACCAGGGGCTTCTGGCCGTGGCTTCGGATGAGACGGGAGAATTGGGCGCGCTGGGGCATCCAGGGGTTTCCTTTGGGAAGAGAGTATTGGGACCGTGCGCCTAGGGTGCGTTGGTGGTCTTGTCCGCCATTTCGGCGCAATCTGCGAAGTTCTTCAGGGCGCAGAGGGAGAAACGCGTGATATGTTCAGCCAATGTGCGGATTCCGGCCTCGTCGAAGCGCATCTCCGGGGCCAGCACGTCGATGAAGGCCCTGGAGCGGAAGATGTACTGGCACTGGCCCACGATGCTCATGCCGCACTGGCGGGTCAGCGGGTCGTTCGGCCTGGCGCCGTTCCCGAGTATTTCGGCAACGATGGCGCGCAGGTACGCCGACAACGGCAGGATGTGCCGCTCCACCACCTGGCTCAAGGCCTGGGTGGGCTCGAACATCTCCCGGGCCATGAGCTTGCCGCACCAGGCGCTTTTGCCGTCGCCCAGCATGCGCAGCAAAAAGGAGTGGATGAAGGCGAAGAGGCGCTCCTCGGCCGGGGCGTCGGCTGGCAGGCCCATGTCCGGCGGGTGGCGCCTGATCCCGTTCTCAAAGGCCTCGGAGAGCAGGGCCGAGTACAGCCCGTCCTTGCCGCCGAAGTGGTAGTGCACGGCGGCCACGTTGGCGTGAGCCATGCGGCAGATGGTCCGCACCGTGGCGGCCTTGAAGCCCTGCCTGGAGAACACCTCCCCGGCCGCTTCCAGGAGCCGCCGCTTGGTGTCCTCGCCCGAATCCTGCGTCATATGCTCTCCTTGAGTCCAGTTGAAACGCTAGATTAAAACGCTTGATTGAGACTGTCAAATGGAATACTGACACGCATCCGCACGGGTGCGGGGAGGGATATGCAGCAACACGAGCAGAACGGACGATCCGGGGACTGGCGGGCCTTCAGCGTGGCCGCCTCAGGCACCTTCATGGCCACCCTGGACTCGGGCATTGTGAACACGGCCCTGCCCACGGTGGCGCATGACTTCGGGGCCAGCCTGCCGGAGGTCCAGTGGACCGTGTCGGCCTATTTTCTGGTGATCTCCTGCCTGCTGCCGCTGTTTGGGCGCATGGGCGACATGTATGGCCGCAGGCGCATGTACTCCCTGGGCTTTCTGGTCTTCACGGCGTCCTCCATGCTCTGCGGCGCGGCCCCGAACCTGCTGGCCCTCATCGCTGCGCGCGTGCTCCAGGGCGTGGGCGCGGCCATGCTCATGGCCAACGGCCCGGCCATCATCATGGGCGCCTTCCCCGGCGCCACCAGGGGCCGGGCGCTGGGCATCATCGGCATGATCGTGGCCCTGGGCTCCCTTGCCGGTCCGGGCCTGGGCGGCCTGCTCATCCAGGGCTTCGGCTGGCGCTGCGTCTTTTATGTGAACCTGCCCATCGGCCTGGCCGGGCTGTGGCTCACCCGGCGCTTTCTGCCCCCGGTGGAGCGCCTGCACGACGAGACCCTGGACCTGGCCGGCGCGGGCCTCTTTGCCGTGGCCATGACCGGCCTGCTTTTGGCCATGACCCATGGCCGCGACTGGGGCTGGACCTCGCCGCTGGTCCTCGGCTGCCTGGGCCTGGCCGTCGTTGCCTTCCCCTGCTTCGTGCTCTGGGAGCGCCGCACCGACCACCCCATGATCGACCTCTCGCTCTTTGGCATCTGGCCCTTTCTCTCGGGCAACATCGTGGCCTTCCTGGCCTTCATGTCCATGTTCTCCAACGCCATCCTGCTGCCGTTCTACCTGCAGCAGCAGCTGCACCTGTCGCCGCTTCTGACCGGCATTGTGCTCTCCACCCTGCCGCTGGCCATGGCCGTGACCTCCCCGGCGAGCGGCTACCTGTCCGAGCGCGTGAACTTCGCCACCCTGACCAGCGTGGGCCTGGCCGTGATCTCGGCCGGACTCTTCGGCCAGTCCCTGCTCCTGCCGGACACGCCCCTGTGGCGGGTGTTTCTGGGGCAGGCGGTCATCGGCCTGGGCGTGGGCATCTTCATGTCGCCCAACAACAATTCCGTGCTCACCAGCGCCCCCCAGGACAAGATCGGCCTGGTCGGCGGCTTTCTGGCCCTGGTGCGCAACGTGGGCATGGTCTCGGGCATCGCTGCGGCCATCACCGTGTTTGGCGTGGCCCAGGGCCAGGCTGCGGCCTCGGGCCTGGGCAGTCAGGACGCCTTCATCGCCGGATTCCGCGCGGCGCTCACCGCCGGGGCGGTGTTCTCCGGTCTGGCGGGCTGTCTGTCGTTCTACCGGCGCGGCATGTTCCGCGTCCGGCATGACCACGAGCACCGCGTGGTGCGCAAGGACTCCTGAGGCTGCCCCAGGCTCCCCCGTCATTTCCGTCTTGATTCCTACGTAGGCTCTGGTACAGTCGCTTTGTGGTATCAGTCGTTTGTCTAGGAAGGACCCGGCATTGTGAACAAGCTCCCGCTGCCTGACTGGATGCGGGGCGGCACCTTCAAGCTCGCCCTGGCCATCGTGGTGCTCCTGTCCTTGAGTTCCACGTGCATCTATTTGCTTGAAAGCCGGACCACTGTGCCGGGCCTGTTTGAAGCCCTGTGGTGGAGCGTCGTCACCATGGCCACCGTGGGCTACGGCGACATCGTGCCTGCCACCACCTCAGGCAAGGTCGTCGGCATGTTGGTCATAGCCAGCGGCATCGGCCTGGTCTCCACCTTCACCGGCAACCTGGCCTCGCTCCTGG
>CAZXZF010000355.1:0-3094 GCA_964645095.1 uncultured Desulfocurvus sp.
CGAGCATCTCGTCCAGGCTGACCTCGTCCCAGGCCGAGGCGAAGAACACCAGGCCAAGGGCTTCGGCCAGGGCCTTGAGCTCGCCCATCTGCGCCGCGTCGAGCTCCAGGGCCAGGCGGTGCGCGCCGTAGGTCGGGCCGAAGCTGTTGGGGCCGCAGTAGGGGGCCTCGCGGCCGGTGCGGGTGAGCAGGGACTCCAGGTGGCGCTTCTGGAACTTCACGGCCTGGACGCCGGCACGGGCGGCCTCTTCGACCATGCGCCGGGCATGGTCCATGTCGCCCTGGTGGTTGTTGCCCACCTCGGCCACGATGAAGCAGCTTTGGCCGTGGCCGATGCACAGGCCGGAGCGGGTGGTGATGTAGGGGGAGTGCGCCATGCTCACAGCCTCACGATTTCGAGCCCGCGCTTCTGGGCCACGGGCTGCAGTTGCTGGTATATTTCATCCTGGCGGCCAAAGGACGTGATGACCACGCACTGGCAGTCAACGTGGTCCAGCACCAGGGGGGAGGAGACGACGTAGCCGTGGAAGATCGAGCCGTGCTTCTCCTGGTCGGTATCGACCACGGCGACCACGACGAAGCTGGTCTCGCGCAGGGCCGAGAGCACCACCTCGCAGGTCTCCGAGGCCCCGAACAGGACGATCTTCTTGCGCCCGCGCTGCTCCAGGCTGCGCAGCTTGGAGAAGATGAAATCCTTGATGTTGGTGTACAGCCGGATGGTCTCGCTGGAGTAGTCGGAGAACATCTGCCGCCGGCTCTTCTCGCCGCCGCTGGTGAGCACATAGCGGTAGCTCTTGCCGTTCACCGGGCGGAACTCGATGAGGTTCTGCTCCTGCAGGAGGCGCAGGTACTGGTTGACCATGGCCCCGCTGAGCTTCAGGCGCTTGCCGAGCTCGATCTGCGAAAGCGCGGAGTCCTGGGACAGGGAGTTCAGGATGGCGAGCACCCTGGTTTCCTTGCTTGGCTTGATGAATTTTCCGTCAGCGAGCAGCATGTTCATTCACCCAATGGTTGGTGCGATGCGATGATTCGGGTCCTGTGCAGCCAAGCCGGGGCGGAAGAGCCTTCCATCCTGGGCCTGCGCACGTTATTTTGCAATCCTTGGGCCAACCCCACACGAATCATTCGCTTGGTCAATGATTTTGCGCCAGTGTCCGTGCCCGGCATTGTCCTGCATTTAGCCGCACCGGGCAACAATTGTCAACATCCCGGCGGGTAGCCGCAGTTTTGGGGCACAGCGGCAAAAATGTTCACATTTCCGCCGGATCATTCATGGACACAATGAAAGATCGGAAAAATTGTGGGCGCGTCGACTCCGACCTGGCCGTGGCTCCGGCCCTGTTCCGCATTTCCCCTTGCCTCAAATCCGCCCGGCACCTATACTCATCAGGCGCCTCAAGGTGCCTTCGCATTCCCCCCCAAGAGGTTGGTTCATGCCCGAGATACAGCGACCCTGGCTTGCCCACTACGACCCGGAAGTGCCGCACAGCTTCTCCTCTGCCTTGAAGCCCGTGCACTCCCTGCTCGAAGAGGCCGCCAAGCGCTGGCCCGACCGGCCGGCCCTGATCTTCCAGAACTTGAGCCTCACGTACGACCGCCTGAACCGGCTCTCGGCCGTGCTGGCCGCCAACCTGCGCAAGCACGGCCTGAAGCGCGGCGATCGCGTGGGCATCATGCTGCCCAACACCCCCCAGGCCGTCATCGCCTACTGGGGCGTGCTGCGCGCGGGCGGCACCGTGGTCTTCACCAACCCGCTGTACATGGAGACCGAGATCGTCCACCAGTTCCAGGACTCCGGCGCGCGCTTCCTGATCCTGCTCGACCTGCTCTGGGCCAAGATCGCGCCCCTGCGCGACCAGCTGCCCATCGAGAAGTACTTCGTCACCAGCATCAGCGACGGCCTGCGCTTTCCGCTGGACCTCCTCTACCGCCTGCGCTGCTGGCGCGAGGGACAAAACCTGAGCGTGCCCGTGGGCGACCCCCGGGTGCTGCCCTGGTCGTCCCTGGCGCGCGGCTTTGCCGGCTACACCACGGACAAGCTCATCCCGGAGAAGGACCTGGCGCTGTTGCAGTACACCGGCGGCACCACGGGCCTGGCCAAGGGCTGCATGATCTCCCACGCCAACCTGTACGCCAACGCCAGCCAGAGCGTGGCCATGCTGCCGGGCCTGTCCAGGGGCCACCAGATCTTCCTGGGCGTCATGCCCTTCTTCCACATCTACGGCCTCACCGTGTGCCTGAACCTGGCCACGGCCAAGGGCGCAACGCAGATTTTGTTCCCGCGCTTCGTGCCCGGCGACCTGCTGAAAGCC
The DNA here is from genome assembly GCA_964645095.1 of uncultured Desulfocurvus sp. GTDB lineage: Bacteria > Desulfobacterota > Desulfovibrionia > Desulfovibrionales > Desulfovibrionaceae > Humidesulfovibrio. The sequence goes on from CAZXZF010000355.1 coordinate 2,312, forward strand.
ATCCAGAAGCACCGGCCAACGGCCTTTCCCGGCGCGCCCTCGGTGTACATCTCGCTTTTGCAGCAGAAGAACATCGCCTCCTATGACCTGTCCTCAATCAAGTACTGCGTGTCCGGCTCCGCGCCCATGCCCGTGGAGTGGTTCGACCAGTTCACCAAGGTCACGGGCGCGCGCATCTGCGAGGGCTACGGCCTGACCGAGGCCTCGCCCGTGACGCACATCAACCCGCTGGACGGCGTGGCCAAGCCCGGCTCCATCGGCCTGCCCGTGCCCGGCACCGAGGCCAAGATCGTGGACCAGGACCTGGGCGGCCCGCCCCTGCCGCCGGGCAAGATGGGCGAACTGGTCATCCGCGGCCCGCAGGTCATGGCCGGGTATTACAGGCGTCCCGACGAGACCGCCGACGTGCTCAGAAACGGCTGGCTCTACACCGGCGACCTCGGCTACATGGACGAGGAGGGCTACTTCTTCATCGTGGACCGCAAGAAGGACCTGATCATCAGCGCCGGGTACAACATCTACCCGCGCGAGATCGATGAGGTTCTGCACCAGCACCCCAAGGTCCAGGAGGCCGTGGCCGTGGGCGTGCCCTGCGACGCGCGCGGCGAGGTGGTCAAGGCCTTCGTGGTGCTGAAGCCGGACGAAACGATGACCAAGGCCGAGGTCATCGGCTTCTGCCGCCAGAAGCTGGCCGGGTACAAGGTGCCCCGGCACGTGGAGTTCCGCGGGAGCCTGCCCAAGACCATGGTCGGCAAGGTGCTGCGCCGCGCCCTGCGCGCCGAG
>CAZXZF010000356.1:0-3093 GCA_964645095.1 uncultured Desulfocurvus sp.
GATGTCCTCGAGCAGGATGGCGAACTCGTCGCCGCCGAAGCGGGCCACGGTGTCCGTGCTGCGCGCGCAGGCCAGCAGCGCCCTGGACACGTGGCGCAGCAGCTGGTCGCCGGTGTCGTGGCCCAGGCTGTCGTTGATGGCCTTGAAGCGGTCCAGGTCCATGTACAACACGGCGAAGCGGAAGTCCGGGCGGCGGCGCGCGCGCTCCATGGCCATGCGCAGGTGGTCCATGAACAGCAGGCGGTTGGGCAGGCCGGTGAGCGAATCATGGAAGGCCTGGTGCATCAGGCGGTCCTCGGCCTGCTTGCGCAGGGTGATGTCGCTGACGAAGCCCTCGTAGCAGAGGGTCTGGCCCGTGGCGTCCATGACCTTGCGCGCGTTCTCGGAGATCCAGATCACCACGCCGTCGCGCTGGCGCACCTGGGACTCGAAGTTCCGCACCTGGCCGATCTCCTCCATGGTCGCCAGGAAGCCCTCGCGCCGGGAATCCTCCACATAGGGGCTCAAGTCCGAGAGCACGCTGATGAGCTCCTCGGGCGAGCCGTAGCCGAAGATGTTGGCCATGGCCGGGTTGGCCGAGAGGTAGCGGCCCTCGGGCGTGAGCTGGTAGATGCCCTCCACCGCGTTCTCGAAGATGCCCCGGAACTTGGCCTCGGCCCGGCGCAGGGCGTCGCCCACCACCTTGCGCTCGGCCACCTCGATCTTGAGCTGGGTGTTGGTGCGCGAGAGGTCGCGGGTGCGCTCGGCCACCATGCGCTCCAGCAGCGCGCGCGACTGCTCGCGCTCCTGCTCGGCCTTCTTGGCCACGCTGATGTCGCGCAGGATGCAGACCTGGACCGCCCCGCCCGAGAGCGCCACGCGCGACACGGTGATCTCCGCCGGGAACCGCGTGCCGTCGGACCGGGCGGCCAGCACCTCGTGCAGCACCACCTGTTTCCTCAGGGTGTCCTCGCGCGACCGGGTGACCACCTCGCCGGCCTCTGCGCCGAAGACCTCGGAGCAGAGGCGCCCGGTCAAGTCCTGGCCGTCCACGCCGAACATGCCCTCCAGGCCGAACATGCGCAGAAGCGCCGGGTTGTGCCGCACGATGCGCCCGGCCTCGTCCACCACGAGCAGGCCGTCGGCGATGTTGCCCACGATGGCCGAGAGCGAGCCCAGCGCGTCCTGAAGCCCGCTGGTGGCCTCGGACACGCTCCGCTCCAGCTGGGTCACGTGGCCGGAAACCTGCCCGGCCATGGTGCGCATGGCCTCGGCCAGGGAGCCGATCTCGTCCTTGGTGCGCACCTCGCAGGTGGCCGAAAAGTCGTGCCCGGCCACGCGCTGGGCATAGGCCGCAAGCTCGCGCAGGGGTCCGGTGATGCCCCGGATGAAGAACACGGCCAGGACCACGAAGGCCAGAAACACGCCCAGGGTCAGCATCTGCTGGCGCAGGATGGCCTGGCCGATGGCCTTGCGGATGGGCTCCTTGTCCAGCCCGATGTGCACGCAGCCGCCCTTGCCGCCCAGGATGGGCTGGGCCACGTGGATGACCTCCATGTCCGGGGGCAGGACCAGGGTGCGGGTCTCGTGCCCGGCGCCGAAGTGGGCCTTGCCCGGGGCCTCGCGCACCATGGCCAGGACCGCCTCGGGCACGCTCGGGGTGAAGGTGTGCGCCACCACCTCGCCGCGGGCGTCGACCACGAGGATGTAGGACAGATCGCCCATCTCCTGGTGCAGGTCGATGGCCGCCTGGATGGCCCCGGCGTTCTGGCTGAGCAGGATCTCGGCGTTGCCGTCGGCGATGCTCCGGGCCAGGGCCACGGCCCGGCCCTCGTACTCGCGGACCATGGAGTTGTGCAGCTCCCGGCCGGACAAGAGCGACGTGGCCACGGCCATGACGCCGAAGGCCGCGACCATGAACGCCAGCAGGCGCAGGAACAGTCCCCGGAGCCTCATGGCCGCACCTCCGGCAGGGCCGCCACGGCCTTGAAGCCCCCGTCGCGGTGGACCACGAGATACGTCCGGTGCAGGCCCTGGTTGCGGCCCGGCCCGAAGCTGACCTTCTCGCCGAGGCCGATGTCCAGGCCCCTCATGCCCAGGAGCACGCTGCTGAGGCGCGCGCGCGTGGGCGCGTCGGCCATGCGGCGCACGGCCTCGGCCAGCACCTGCCCGGCCAGGAAGCCCTCGAAGCTGACGAAGCTGTGGCGGCTCGGGATATACTCCTCGCGCAGGAGCCGGGCGGGCAGGGCCACGCGGGCCTGGTCCATGACCTGGCGGTACAGCTTTGCTGCAGGCAGGGCGGCGTCATTATAGCTGGGCACAGCCTGGGAGAAGAGGACCCCGGAGGTGTAGTCGCGGCCGGCGACGCGCCCCTGGGCCAGCAGGAACTTCACCAGGTTGTCGGCGTCGGCAAAGGACAGGGTGGCGATGGGCGCGCGCAGGCCCGCGTCGCGGGCGTCGCGGATGAAGGCCGCGCAGGCCGGGGCCGTGCCCACTGTGATGATCGCGTCCGGGCTTGCGGCCTCAAGCAGGCCCACCTCGCGGCGGAAGTCCTGGGTGTAGGCCGCGCCCCGGCGGTAGGTGGCGGCGGCCACGATGGACAGGCCGTGGGCCCTGAGCGCCCGGCGCACGCCGTCCCAGCCGTTGCGGCCGTATACGTCGCCCTGGTGGAACACGGCGATGCGGCGCTTGCCCGCGGCATGGAGGGCCTCCACCAGGCCACGGGTCTCGTCGAAATAGGAGGGCCGCAGGTTGAACACAAAGGGGTCGTAGGGGCGCTCGCGCAGGAGGTCCGCGCCGGTGAAGGGGAAGAGCAGGACCATGCGCTCGGCCTCGTAGTGCTTGAGCAGCGGCAGCACGCGGGCCGTGGTGGGCGTGCCCACGTAGCCGAGCAGCGCGAACACGCGCTCCTGCTCCACAAAGCCGATGGTGTTCGCCAGCGCGGGCAGCGGGTCGTAGCCGTCGTCGCGCAGGGAGAGCACCAGCCGCCAGCCCCCGGCCCCGCCCTGGGCGTTGGTGTGCTCGAAGCTGGCCATGAGCCCCCGGTAATACTCCATGCCCAGGCCCCGCGCCGGGCCGCTGAAGGCCGCCGACATGCCGAAGACCAGCTCGCGG
>CAZXZF010000357.1:0-3090 GCA_964645095.1 uncultured Desulfocurvus sp.
TTCGAGGTTGTCATCGACATGCCCGACGGCACGCCGCTGGAGGCCACCGCGAGCGCCGCCGAGGAGCTCTCCCGCGTGGTCCTGGACCAGCCCGAGGTGACGGACGCGCAGCTCTACGCGGGCACCTCCGCGCCCTTCTCCTTTAACGGTCTGGTGCGCCACTACTACCTGCGCGAAGGGCCATCCGTGGCCGAGATTCAGGTAAATCTGACTCCACGCGGCAAACGCAGCGCCTCCAGCCACGAAATAGCCAAGCGCACCCGCGAGGCCATGCTGCCCATCGCCAAGAAGCTGGGCGCGCGCATCAAGGTGGTGGAAGTGCCCCCCGGCCCGCCAGTGCTGCAGACCCTGGTGGCCGAGATCTACGGCCCGACCCAGGAAGGCCGGGAGCGCGTGGCACGGCAGGTCAAGGAGGTCTTCGCCAGCACGCCCAGTGTGGTGGACGTGGACTGGTACATGAATGACCCACGGGCCGAGACGCGCATCCGCGTGGAGACGGACAAGGCGCTGAAGAACGGCGTGGACCCGGACCGGGCGCGGCGGGTGATCGCTGCCTCGGTGGGCGGCGAAAAGGCCGGGCTGCTGCACGACGTGGACTCCCGCGAGGACGTGCCCATCCTGGTGCGCCTGCCCGTGGCGCGCCGGGCCTCGGTCTCGGAGCTCACGGCCATTCCCGTGCGCGGCTCCCTGCCAAATGGAGGCGGCAAGGTCGTCTCCCTGGGCCAGCTGGCCACGCTGGAGCAGGCCGTCACGCCTGGGGCCATCTACCACAAGAACATGCTGCCCGTGGTCTACGTCACCGGCGACATGGCCGGGCGCGAGGAAAGCCCGGTCTACGGCATGGCGCGCATTGACGCGGCCCTGGACGAACTGGCCGCCAAGGGCCAGGGCGCGTGGCAATCCGGCCCGGGCGACCGGAGCGAACTGCCGCGCCTGCGCACCAGCATGCCTTTCTCTTCCAGCACCTGGAGCATGAAGTGGGACGGCGAGTGGCAGATCACCTATGAGGTCTTCCGCGACATGGGTCTGGCCTTCGGCGTGGTCATGATCCTCATCTACATCCTCGTGGTGGGCTGGTTCGGCTCCTACACCACGCCCATCGCCATCATGTCGCCCATCCCGCTCTCGCTCATCGGCATCATCCCGGCGCACGCCCTGACCGGCTCATTTTTCACGGCCACCAGCATGATCGGCTTCATCGCCGGTGCGGGCATCGTGGTGCGCAACTCCATCATCCTGGTGGACTTCATCAACCTGCGCCGGGCACAGGGGCACAGCCTGGAGGATTCCGTCATCGAGGCCGGGGCCGTGCGTTTCCGGCCCATGTTGCTCACGGCGATCTCCGTGGTGGCCGGGGCCTTTGTCATCCTCTTTGATCCCATCTTCCAGGGCCTGGCCATATCGCTCCTGGCCGGAGAGATCGCCGCGACCCTGTTCTCGCGCATGGTGGTGCCGGTGATGTATTACCTGGACCAGCGCCGTGGCGAAACTGCCGCCGGGAGTGCCGCCGGGCAGCACGGAGTGGACGGGCAGCACGGCTGAAACAGAAACATATTGAAGAGCGAGCGGGACGATGACGGACCGATGCCTGAACCTGTGTGCCTTGCTGCTGGCCGCGTGGCTTTTCTGTCCCGCTTCAGCCACTTCCGCGAGCGCTGCATCGCCCCCCCTGATCCTGGTGGTCGGAGACAGCGTCGCAGCGGGCTACGGACTGCCGCCCGGGCAGTCCTTCCCCGCAGTCCTTCAGACCATGCTGCTGCAGAGCGGTCATGCCGTGGAAGTCGTGAACGCGGGCGTGAGCGGCGATACAACCGCCGATGGTCTGGCCCGCCTGCCGAAGCTTTTCCCGCCCCATTCCAAGCGCCGCCCGGACCTGCTGATCCTGCAACTCGGGGCCAACGACGGCATCCAGGGCAGGGACCTCGCGCAGGTCGAGGCGAACCTCAATGCCATGCTGGCACTGGCGCGAGAACACGGAGCGCAGGTGCTGCTGGCCGGTTCGCATGGAGGAAGCCGACGCAGCGACGGGTACCGGTTGGCTTTCGCGGGCATCTATCGGCGTCTTGCGCAAAAACATGGCGCAGTCCTGTACCCGGTTCTCGGGGCGGGCATTCTCGGCAACCCGAAATATCTCCAGCAGGACGGGGCGCACCCGAACGAGGCAGGCGCCCGGCTCATTGCCGAAAACCTGTATCCCCTGGTGGTCGAGCTCCTGGAAAGAGTCCAGCCGTGACTGCGATCCGCTGAGCGGGAGGCCATCCCCACCCGCGCGCAGGAAGACAGATTAAATATCCAACCGAGTATCGGCCTTGTAGCGAGGCCCAAGTGACCTGTCCATGGGCGGCTGGTCCGTGTTGGGGCAAGACCACTGATGGACTTACGGACGGCGGTTGACACAGACTCGTGGCAAGAACCTGTATATTGACACTATGTCAATATATTCCAATATGTTACTGTTTTGGAACGAGCATTGCAGATTGTAACGGTAGGATTTTGTCCCGGCTCGCAAACCTGGCGGCTTTGGCCCGCAAGCAAGGAGGCACAACAATGGAACGTCTGTTTGGAGATCACATTCAGGTGATGGATAAAGTGCTGGACCTGCGTCTACAGCGTCAGAATGTTGTTATGAGCAACATCGCCAACGTGACCACGCGCAACTACAAACCGCGCAGCCTGGCCTTTGAGGAAGACCTGCAATCGGCGCTCAACCTGGACGCTCGCGGCAAGATGACCCGCACCGATGAGAGCCACCTGCCTTCGGAGTTCGACATCAACGGTTTCCAGGGAAAGGGGCTCACCGAATACAAACCCCGCGTGGTCTACGGTGAGGACGTGGTGGACCTGGACAAGGAGATGGCCGCCATGGCCAAGAATACGCTCATGTACAACGCCATCACCGACATCATCGCCAAGCAGTTCTCCGGCATTCAGACCACGATTCAGGACGGGAGCAGATAGCTGATTTTTCTGAACAATCTCGGCATCAGCGTGACCGGCCTGTTCCTTTTCGGACCAGCGAAGATGAGCCTGCCGCGGCAAGGCCGTGGGCGTTGCCTCCACGCAAGAACCCCTGGCAGAACATCTTGATCG
>CAZXZF010000358.1:0-3079 GCA_964645095.1 uncultured Desulfocurvus sp.
TCCACTTGGCCGGGCAGGCCTCGGCCGGGTGCTTGGCCAGGTAGACGTTGGCCTCCATCTTGCGCACCAGCTCGTCGGCGTTGCGGCCCACGTTGTAGAAGTTGACCTCGCTGGAGACGAGCACGCCCTCGGGGTTGATGACAAAGGTGCCGCGCAGGTCCAGGCCCGTGTCCTGGTCCCAGACGTCGAAGTAGCGCGAGACGTGGCCAGCCGGATCGGCGGCCATGAGGAACTTGACGCCCTGGAGCATGCGCTCGGAGGTCTGCCAGGCCAGGTGCGCGAACTTGGTGTCCGTGGACACGCTGACGACCTCTGCGCCGAGCTTTTTCAGCCTGGCGTGCTGGCTGGCCAGGTCGGCCAGCTCGGTGGGGCAGACAAAGGTGAAGTCCGCCGGGTAGAAGACCAGGATGAGCCACTTTTTCTTTTTCTGGATCTTCGCGGAATCGACCTCGGAGAAGCCGCCCTCGGTGGGGTCATAGGCTTCGAGGGTGAAGTTGCGGATCTTCTGGCCGACCTTGGCGCATTCCAGCAGATCTTCGTCGTCGTGGTCGTGGTCGCAGCAGTCCATGGCTGTTTCTCCGTCTGGTGTTTGTGGTTGGGGCGCACACGCTCGGGCCGCCAAGAGGCTGGCAGCGGCGGGCTGCGCGAATTCGCTCAATTCTGGCAGGATAGAGGCTGGGGGCGGGGGAGTCAAGGGAAGGAGGGAGGGCCTGGCCCCGGGCTTCTGCAAGAGGCGAAAACCATCAAGATTCTGGCGGTTGCCCACAATACGGCCAGTTGGAGGGGGGATGGCTAGAGCCCCCAGTCCAGCCACACGCGCCAGGCGCTCACGCGGCCCCCGCGCAGCCAGAGCACGATGAACTTGTCGAAGCCGGGATGCACGGGAAATTCCATCCGCGAGAAGCTGAGCCGAGGGTAGCCGCGCCGGTCGGCCTCGTCATCGCTGAACGCGACGCTCACGCTGGCACCGTAGAACCACATGGTCCCTTGCAGGCCCTTTGTGGTATATTGCGGCGGCCCCAGCACCGCCTCAACCTCCGCAGCCGTCATGCCGAGCTTGAGGCCGCTCTCGGTGGTGATGCCCGCATGCACGCCGGGCACTCGCGCGCACTTATCCAGCACGCGCACCTCGCGCTTTCTGGCCCGCACCTGGATCTCGCTGACGCGCGAGCAGTTCTCCGGGCACTTGGACAGGGTGAACAGCGCCACGGTGTCGTCGCCGGGGCGGGAGGAGGCGTAGCAGAGCATGCGCTCCTCGTAGCCGCCCAGGTTCAGGCGCGTGGCCTTGCCCAACGCCGCGGTCACGTCGCCGTGCAGGCTCTCGTCCACCGTCAGCGTCTGGTTGCCGTCCGCCCCGAAGCCTTTGAAACGGTCGTGCGCTTCGTCGTAGATGCGCTTGAACACCTCGTCAGGGTAGTTCGCCTGGAATGCATACTCTTGCTGGCCACCCCTCAAAGCATAGTCGGAGTCGAAGGCGAAATAGTCGTGCCCTCGGATGAAATCGATTTCAGACCCGTGGGCCAGGAACCCGGCCCGGGCGTTCGCGGGGAGAGCGAACAGAACACATGCCAGCAGCATGGAGAGTCTAACACACCACACGTATTTTCGCTCCTTGCAGTTCTCTGAGAGCCCTGCGTTCGGATTTATCCAGAATGATGATGCAACCCTGGGAGGCAGTCCGCTCGCCGTTGACCTTTCCAGCATGGATGTAAAAGGTGTCCGGATCGCGGCCCATGGCCCGCACCCGGTCAGCCGTGGCCTGGTCGGGAACAAGCTTGATGAGGTTTTCGCCCTTGCCGCCAGTATCCGTCGCCTTTTCGATGACCGGGCCGATGGTCCAGGTGCCTTCCGGAATGACGCCAAGGTCCTTCTTGTCTTGGCTTTCGGGCATGTTCACATGGCCCGGCGCCCCGGAATAGCCCTGGCCCACGAGCCGGTCCTCCATGTCCATAAGGGTGCCGTCCTTCTGGCTGTACACCAGGGCGATGCGCTCGTTTTCGGCCTTCACGGCAGGCGGGAGCACGTAATACTTGCCGCTTTTCTTGCCCCGCTCCATTCCCACGCCCAGCGGGCTTTTACGCGGGACTTTCCCCACGCCCGAAGCGGTGCGAGCACGGCCGTTGGCCGCGTAAAGCGTCCCGAGGTACTGCCCACCCTCTCCGTAGGGTTGCGGCTCGCCGCCCGCGCCAGGCTTCAGGCCAATGCTGGCCGCCATGCCCGCTCCGGCGGCGGCGGACTTGCCGTCCGGGCTCACCCTGGTCCAGATGCGTGTTTGATTGCTGCTTGTCTCCATAGCTGACCTCCCTTGGTCTTTCAATGGAGTATAGCACAGCATTTATGCACCGGACAAAAACACCCTGTTTTTGGCCGCTAAAAGGACAAAAATGCCCTCTTGTAAGGGTGGCGCGTGGCGTCCTTAGCATCCCCAAAAATCTGGGTGGACGCCCCCCCTTCCCCCCTGGCCCATCCTGCTATATCTTGTCCTCCACGCGAGCGACGGCAGAATCTTCTGCGCGCCCCCACACTCAAGTCCCCAATGAGGCACCATGACCCAGCCTTCCGAAAAATTGACCCACGGCTTTCTGCTTGAGCGCGAACAGACCATCCCCGAGCTTTCCGCCATTGCCCGCGTGTACCGCCACGCCAAGACCGGCGGGCGGCTCTTGTCCATCATCAGCACCGACGAGAACAAGGTCTTCGGCATCGCCCTGCGCACGCCGCCAGCGGACTCCACCGGCCTGCCGCACATCCTGGAGCACTCTGTGCTCTGCGGCTCCAAGAAATATCCCGTCAAGGAACCCTTCGTCGAACTCATCAAGGGCTCGCTGAACACCTTCCTGAACGCGCTGACCTTCCCGGACAAGACCTGCTACCCCGTGGCCAGCGCCAACGTGCAGGATTTCTACAACCTTGTGGACGTGTACCTGGACGCCGTGTTCTTCCCGCGCCTGACCGAGAACACGCTGAAGCAGGAGGGCTGGCACTACGACGTGGAAAGCGTGGATGCGCCCCTGGCCTACAAGGGCGTGGTCTTCAACGAGATGAAGGGCGCCTACTCCTCGCCCGAGAGCCTGCTCTC
>CAZXZF010000359.1:0-3072 GCA_964645095.1 uncultured Desulfocurvus sp.
CGTCCACGCTGGCCTGCTCCACCAGGGGCGAGAAGCGCTGGAGCACGGCCATGACGCGCCTGGACAGCTCCTTGTAGCGCCACATGCGCACCGGCACGAACAGCCCGTGCGGACAGAGCTTTTTGGCCTGGGCCACGGGCATGGCCGAGCGCACCCCGAACTTCCTGATCTCGTAGCTCGCGGCGGAGACCACCGAGCGCGGGCCGTCGCCCACGGCCAGGGGCCGCCCGCGCCACTCCGGGTGGTCCAACTGCTCCACGGAGGCGAAGAACGCGTCCATGTCGATGTGCGCGATATAGCGGTCGTGGTCCATGCCCAGACTTTACGGCAGGGCAGGGCGGATGAAAAGGGGGGGGGCGCGTTTCTGGTCCTGGCAACCAGTGTTGTCAGGCCTTTTGTCAAGTTTGTCGGTGCTTCCGGCGCAGGAGCTTGTACAGCTCAAACCAGCCGACGCTGGCGACGCCCGCCAGCACACAGAGGCCGAGGTCCAGGGGCCGCAGCGCATTCAAGTGGAGCAGGCTGCGAAGCGCCGGGACATTGAGCACCAGGCCCAGCATCACGCCTGCGCCGCCCACCACCCACCACAGCGCGGCGTTGGGTTCCCGGAACATGGCCGCCATGGTGCGCACCCAGGAGCGGTTGGTCAGGATCAGCGCCAGGTTTGCGGCCACCAGCGTGGCGAAGACGAAGGAGCGCCGGGAGTCCTCCTGGGGCTGGCCGAGCTGGCCCGCCACCCAGAACATGAGGAGCAGCGTGGCCAGGGCGCAGCCGCCTTGCAGCACGCTGATGCCCAGCACCCGCGCGTTGAAGAGGCGCTCGTCGGGCTTGCGCGGGGGCCGCAGCATGATGTCCTTTTCCGCATTCTCGGCCTCGAAGATGAGCGAGCAGGCCGGATCGATGATGAGCTCAAGGAAGACGATGTGCACCGGCAAAAGCAGGAGCGGCCAGTCGCCGAAGAACACCGGGATCATGGACAGCCCGGCGATGGGCACGTGGATGGCCAGGGTGTAGCCCACGGCCTTGCGGATGTTGTCGTAGATGCGCCGCCCCAGGCGGATGGCCTGCACGATGGAGCCGAAGTCGTCGTCCAGCAGGATCAGGGCCGAGGCCTCGCGGGCCACGTCCGTGCCGCGGCCGCCCATGGCGATGCCGATGTGCGCGGCCTTGAGCGCCGGGGCGTCGTTGACCCCGTCTCCGGTCATGGCCACGATCTCCCCGTTGGCCTTGAGCGCGTTCACCAGGCGCAGCTTCTGCTCCGGCACCACCCGGGCGAACACGTCGACGTCCGGGATGCGCCGCGTGAGCTCCCCGTCGCCCATGGCGTCCAGTTCCGGCCCGGTGATCACTGCCTCCGGCGCGCGCAGCCCGATCTGCCGGGCGATGCTCCGGGCCGTGTCCGGGTGGTCCCCGGTGATCATGATGACCCGGATGCCCGCAGTGTAGCATTCCTGGATCGTCGCCGGAACGGTGGGCCGGATGGGGTCCTCCAGGCCCACGAGCCCGAGGAACTCGAAGGCGAAATCGTGCTGTTCGACGGGCAGATGGTCCTGGGGCAGCGTGTCCTGGGGCCATGTGGCCCGGGCAATGCCCAGCACGCGCAGCCCGTCAGCGGCCATGCGCGCCACCTGCGCGTCCAGGGCCGCCGCCTGCCCGGCGTCCATGTGGCACAGCTCGGCGATGGCCTCGGGCGCGCCCTTGGCGGCCACCACCAGGGCCTCCGTTCCTGCCGTGCGCCAGACGTGGGACAGGGCCAGCAGTTCGGGCGAGAGCGGATAGTCGCGCACCATCTCCCACTGCTCGTGCCAATGCTCGGTCTGGCCCAGGCGCTCGCTGCCCAGCTGGCGCAAGGCCCGCTCCATGGGGTCGAAGACCTCCTTCTTGCTGGCCAGCACCCCGTATTCGAGCAGCGCGTGGAAGGCCTCCGGCAGGGTTGCGCCCTGGCTGGCGTTGAAGGTCTGGCCGTCTGCATATAGCTGGCGGACGGTCATCCGGTTGAGGGTGAGGGTGCCGGTCTTGTCCGTGCAGAGCACCGTGGCCGCGCCCAGGGTCTCAATGGCGGGCATGCGCCGCGTGAGCACATTGCTGCGCGAGATGCGCCAGGCGCCCAGGGCCAGAAAGATGGTCAGGATCACCGGGAATTCTTCCGGCAGTACGGACATGGCCATGGCGATGCCCGCCAGCACACCCTGGACCCAACTCTCCGGCGTGTTGCCGCGCGTGATGCCGTAGGCCACGATGACCACGGCGCACAGGCCCAGGCCGATGAAGGCGAGGTGCTTGACCATGCGGCCTGTCTCGCCCTGAAGCGGCGTCTTCTCCTGCTCGATGGTCTGGAGCGCCTTGCCGATCTTGCCAAGCTCCGTGCGTGCCCCCGTGGCCGCCACCTCGGCCAGGCCCTGGCCCCTGGTGATGAGCGAGCCCGAAAAGACGTCGGGCAGGCCGTCGCCGCCAGGCTTGCCGGTCTGGCTGGCCGTCTCCGAACTGGCCTTGCGCACCGGCACAGACTCGCCCGTGAGCAGGGACTCGTCGGCGTAGAGGTTGAGCGCCTGCCGCAGGACTGCGTCCGCCGGAACGCGGTCGCCTTCCGAGAGCAGGATCAGGTCACCACGTGCCACTTCGCGACCGGCGATGCGCCGCTGCCGGCCGTCGCGCAGCACAAGTGCGCGGGGGCTGGAGAGGTCGCGCAGGGCGTCCAGGGCGCGCTCGGTGCGGCGCTCCTGCACGATGGTGATGCCCATGACCACGAAGACGAAGCCCAGAAGCATGAGCGCGTCCGACAGCTCGCCCATGAACAGGTACAGGCTGCCGCAGGCCACCAGCAGCAGGAACATGGGCTCGCGCATGACCTCGAGGGCGATGGCGAACACGCTGCGGCTGGCGCTCTGGGGCAGCTCGTTGAAGCCCTCGGCCTGCTGGCGGCGGGCGGCCTCGGTCTCGCTGAGGCCGGTGGCCTGCGTAGGGTCAAATACTCGGGTGGGCATGGGCATCCTGTCGCCGGAGGCGTTCTGTGGTTGGTGTGCCGGGTGGCCCAGGTTCTGGCCTTGGCCACCCGGCTGGTCACTCGTCTAGAAG
>CAZXZF010000360.1:0-1202 GCA_964645095.1 uncultured Desulfocurvus sp.
GCGGCGCGGCGGGCGATGTGGCGGGATTCGGCGTTCATTGGCGCGCACCATAGCCCATGCGACCGGCGCTGTCACCGGGGGAAACTCCGCCAGGGGCGCTGCCCCTCGGCCACCTTGACCAGGGGCGCTGCCCCTGGACCCCGCCAAGGGGCACGCCCCTTGGAACCTGATACCGCCGAAGCGGCGCGGCTCCGCCGCTCCGCTTCGGCGGAAATGGGGTCAAGGGGGTTCGCCCCCTTGCGGTGGGGGTCTGGGGGAGGCGGAGCCTACCCCAGGCGCGCCAGCACGCCCATGATGTCTGCAGGCAGGCGCACCGGCTCACGGGGCAGCAGCGCGAGGTCGAACCCGGCCACGAGAGTCTGCGGCGCGACCTGACGCGGATTGTCCAGCAGCCCGGCGCGCCAGGCCAGGTAGCCGGTGATGGCCGGGGCGCTGACACCCAGGTCGCGCAGCGCCGCGACAGTCAAGGCGTTGTGGCGCTTGGCCAGCCGCTCGCCCGCATGGTCCAGCACCAGGGGCAGGTGCGCGTATTTGGGGATGGGCGCGCCCAGCAGCCGGTACAGGAATATCTGGCGCGGGGTGCTGGCGAGGATGTCGTCGCCGCGCACCACCTGGGTCACGCCCATGGCGATGTCGTCCAGCACCACGGCCAGCTGGTAGGCGAACACGCCGTCGGACCGGCGCAGGGCGAAGTCGCCGCCGCAGTCGGTGAGCGACATTGCCTGCGGCCCGGCCAGGAGATCATCGAAGCGGATAGTGCCTTCTTCACAACGCAGGCGCAAGCACGGGCGGCGGCCCTGGCGCAAAAGATTTTCGCGCTGCTCCGGGCCGAGGTCGCGGCAGGTGCCGGGATAGACCGGGGAGCCGTCATCGACAAGGGGCGCGTGCGGAGCCGAGGCCAGGGAGCGCAGCTCCTTGCGCGTGCAAAAGCAGGGATAGATGCGCCCGGCCTGCTCCAGCCTCTCCAGGGCCTCGGCGTAGGCGGCAAGCCGACCGCTTTGCTCGTAAGGGCCGCAGGCGCCCGGAACGTCCGGCCCCTCGTCCCAGTCCAGGCCCAGCCAGCGCAGGTCGCGCAGGAGTTCTTCCGCGAACTCCGGGCGCGAGCGCTCCGGGTCGATGTCCTCCAGGCGCAGCACCACCTGGCCGCCCCGGCCTCCGCCCGACGACCGGGCCGCCAGCCAGGCCAGCAGAAAGGCCCAGGC
>CAZXZF010000360.1:1302-3054 GCA_964645095.1 uncultured Desulfocurvus sp.
CGGACAGGGGCCCGGACAGGGCCCGGCACAGGCGCGAATGGGTGTTGCGCGCGCATCCGCCCGCCCCTTACGGCTTGCAGTCCACGTGGCAGACGCTGGCGATGGTGCCGGGATCATTTGGGAACCAGCGCGGCTTGAGCCACAAGGCCACGTTGACCAGCCCGATGAGCACCGGCACCTCCACCAGCGGCCCGATGACCGCGGCAAAGGCCTGGCCGGAATCCAGCCCGAACACGGCCACGGCCACGGCAATGGCCAGCTCGAAGTTGTTCGACGCGGCGGTGAAGCTGAGCGTAGCCGTCTGGGCGTAGCTGGCCCCGGCCTTCATGGACAGCCAGAAGGACGCCAGGAACATGATCAGGAAGTACACGAGCATGGGCGCGGCCACGCGCAAAACGTCCAAGGGCAGGGCCACCATGACCTCGCCCTTGAGCGAGAACATGACCAGGATGGTGAACAAGAGCGCGAGGAGGGTGACGGGGCCGATCTTCGGCGCGAATTCCGTATCGTACCACTCGCGGCCCTTGACCTTGAGCCCGATGACGCGCGTGGCCAGGCCCGCCAAAAACGGGATGCCCAGGTAGATGAACACGCTCTCGGCGATCTGGCCCATGGAGATGTCCACCACTGCGCCTTCAAGACCCAGCCAGCCGGGCAGCACGGTCAGGAACAGCCAGGCGTAGAGCGGGAAGAACAGCACCTGGAACACGGAGTTGAAGGCCACCAGCCCGGCGCAGTATTCGCGGTCGCCCCCGGCCAGGTCGTTCCAGACGATGACCATGGCGATGCAGCGCGCCAGGCCGATCAAAATCAGGCCGGTCATGTAGGCGTGCTGGCCGGAGAGAAAGGTCACGGCCAGGCCGAACATCAGGATGGGTCCGATGACCCAGTTCTGGATGAGGGAGAGCGCCAGCACGCGCACGTTCTTGAACACCTGGCCCATGAGCTCGTAGCGCACCTTGGCCAGGGGCGGGTACATCATCAGGATCAGGCCGCAGGCGATGGGCAGGTTGGTGGTGCCGCTCTGCATGCCGCCGAGCGCGGACTTGAGGCCGGGGAACGCAAACCCCGCGCCTATGCCGACGAACATGGCCGCAAAGATCCACAAGGTCAGCCAGCGGTCGAGGAAGGACAGCTTTCGGATCACGGACTCGGACATGGCAGGCCTCCGTTAGGATTCGAGAAATGGCCGGACAACGAAGTACGCGCCCAGCAGGCCGACGAGGACGCCAGCCGCGCGGCGCACCCGCAGGCTGCCCCCGGAAAACCGCTCCAGGGTTCGCTGGGCCAGGGCTGCGGAGCTGCCCGCGACAACGATGGGCAGGCAGTGCCCCAGGGCAAAGGCCAGGATCAGGAGCGTACCGGACAGCGCCTGGCCCTGCACGCTGGCGATGGCCAAGAGCGGGGCCAGGAAGCCGAAGGTGCAGGTGCCGGACAAGAGCCCGTAGCCCAGGCCCAGGACCAGCGCGCCCGGCAGGCCGCGCAGGGTGAAACGCGAGAGCAGCCCGCCGGTGAACGGGCACGAGGCCAGGCCCAGCATGTCCAGGGCCACGTAGAGGAGCACCAGGCCCACAAGGATGGTCCAGTACGGGCCGACATCGCCCAGCATCCGGCCCAGCAGCGAACAGGCCACGCCCACCAGGGCGATGGTGACGAACAGGCCTAAGGTGAAGGCGATGGCGTAGCGCGCGGCCTCCCGGCCCTCCACCAGCCTGCCCTGCCCGGCCACGTAGCCCACCATGAGCGGGATGC
>CAZXZF010000361.1:0-3051 GCA_964645095.1 uncultured Desulfocurvus sp.
TTCATGCCTCCCAGTGTACCAGCGAAGTGTACCAGTTGGAAGGCGAGAAGCTGTTGGACATCAGTATTTCTTGTGATGTCGGTGGCTTGAGAATGGAATGGCGGAGAGGGTGGGATTCGAACCCACGTACGGATTATTAGTCCGTAACCCGATTTCGAGTCGGGCGCGTTACGGCCGCTTCGCTACCTCTCCGCACTGATGAGGCGGGCTGATGCCGTTTGGGAAGGCGTGTATACATCGGGTCGGGGCCGCTGGCAAGCCTAGTGGTCCAGGTCCTCCCAGTTCATCTGCTTGTCCCAGGCCACTTTGCCCACGCTCTTGCGGATTTTGCGCAACAGAACGTACAGCGCGCCCGTGCCGCCGTCGCGCGGCTGGGCCGTGCAGAAGGCCAGAACGATGCGCCGCAGCGGCTCGCGCGTGAGCCAGGACTGGATCTCCGCGCGCAGGATGCCGAGGCCCCCAGGCGAGTTCTTGCCCCGCCCGGGGATCACCAGCACCACGCGCTTTCCGGCCAGATAGCTCTCGCGCATGAAGAACAAAAGCGCGTCGCGCGCCTGGTCCGCGTTCTGCCCGTGCAGGTCCAGGTGCCCCTCGACCGAGAGGCTCCCGGCCTTGAGCTGCTGGAAGATCTTGGAATCCAGCCCGCGCACGAACCCGCGCATGTATTCGTCGGAAAGCTCCAGATCGAACTCGATGGCGCCTTGCACGGCCTGGCGCATGAGCTTGGCGTCCGCGTCGTCGCCGTCTTCGGGGTCGCTCACGGACGCGGGCGGCGCGGGCGGCTGGATCTGGCGGCCGCTGCCGGCAACGGGCGCGACCCCCTGCATGGCGGAGAAGAACAGGGAATCCTCTGCGCTGTCCTCCGCTGGGGTGGGCCGAGCGGTCTTTGTGGCTGATTTGGCCGGGGGCGCCGGTTTGACTGGCACTGCGCCGCCCTTGATGGCGGCCCTGGCCAGGTCCACAGGGCTGGCCTTGCCGCCCGGGAGCTTCAGGTCTTTCAGATCGTCCAGTGATGTGAGCTTTTTCGCCATGGGCTGCCTCGCTCCTGTCCTTGTACATCAAAGCCTTCGGGGAGCAAAGTGCGGGTGGGGCGGGTCTGCTGTTGCGGCAACTGGACTTCGCCCGCCAAAATCGGTAGGAAACAGCCCGCGACCGCCGGACCTTTAGGGGACCGAAACCAGGCGGCCACAGGCGAGGCTTCCATGCTCAAGATTGAGGATCTGCGCGTCAGCATTGGCGAACGTGAGGTGCTGCGCGGCATCGACCTGCACATCAAGGAAGGCGAGACCTTCATCCTTTTCGGACCCAACGGCTCCGGCAAGACGTCCCTGCTCATGACGCTCATGGGTTTTTCCGGCTACACCGTCACCGGAGGCCGCATCACCTTCCGCGGCCAGGACATCACGCACATGCCCATGTTCGAGCGCGCCCGCCTGGGGATAGGCATGAGCTTCCAGCGTCCGCCCACCATCCATGGGCTCAAGACCCGGCACCTGGTGCAGATGTGCGCGCGCGGCCGCGAGATCGACCCCGAGGCCATGGCCGCCAAGGTCAACTTTGTGGAGTTCCTGGAGCGCGACATCAACTCCGGCTTTTCCGGCGGGGAGATCAAGCGCTCGGAACTCTTGCAGCTCATGGCCCAGAAGCCGAGCTTTGTGCTCTTCGACGAGCCGGAGTCCGGCGTGGACCTGGAGAACATGCAGCTCATCGGCAAGGTGGTGCGCCGCCTGCTGGACGGCGAGGTGGACATGGCTCCCGGGACCTGCGCCAAGCCTCTCAAATGCAAGCTGCGCACGAGCGGGCTGATCATCACCCACACCGGCTACATCCTGGACTACATCAACGCCGACCGCGGCCAGGTGCTCTTCGAGGGCCGCCTGTGCTGCGAGGCCCGGCCCCGCGACATCCTGGAGCATATCCGCAGCTTCGGCTACCAGGAATGCATCAAGTGCCTGAACGAGCCGAACGGCTTGCAGCCCCTTGAGATCACAAGGACGGCATCATGAAAGACGTGAACCTGGCCAATTTCTCCTTCACCGGCATCGAGCGCGGCGAGATCGCCGACCTGCGCACCCTGGATGCCAATGACAAGCACCGCATCCTGCACGCGGGCGTGGATGTGGAATCAGACGCCTCCAGCGCCGTGTTCATGCACATGGACCAAAGCACCGTGCACTGCGAGTCCCGTGACCCCGGCCTGGAGCTGCTCGATTTCAACGTGGCCATGAAGCGCTATGACAATCTTCCGGAATACGCCTGGAAGCTCATGGACAGGGACAAGGACGCGTTCACCAAAAACGTGGCCGGGAACACCCACGGCGGCTACTTCATCCGCACCAGGCCGGGCGCGAAGATCGACAAGCCCGTGCAGTCCTGCCTGTTCCTCAAGGCCGACAACGCTGGCCAGAACGTGCACAACATCGTCATCGTGGAGGAGGGCAGCGAGCTGCACATCCTGACCGGCTGCTCCACGGCCCACAGCACGACCCACGCCGCGCACCTGGGCATCACCGAATTCTACGTCAAGAAGGGCGGCAAGCTGACCTTCACCATGGTCCACAACTGGGGCGAGAACGCCACGGTGCGCCCGCGCTCAGTTGGCGTGGTGGAGGAGGGCGGCGTGTTCCAGAGCAACTACGTGCTCATGAACGCCGTGGGCAACCTGCAGATGTACCCGGCCATTTCCCTGAACGGACGCGGGGCCGTGGCCCGGTTCAACTCCATCATCGTGACGCCCGAGGGCTCGCACGTGGACACCGGCAGCCGCGTGATCATGAACGCGCCGGACACCCGCTGCGAGATCATCGCGCGCACCATCACCACCGGCGGCGTGAACATCTCGCGCGGGCACATCGCGGGCCATGCCGTGCCCTGCCGGGGCCACCTGGAGTGCAAGGGCCTGATCCTGGGCGGCGGGCAGATGCTGGCCGTGCCGGAGCTCGACGCCACGGTGGAGGGCGTGGACCTCTCGCACGAGGCCGCGGTGGGGAAGATCGCCCAGGACGAGATCGAGTACCTCATGGCGCGCGGCATGGACGAGGCCGAGGCCAC
>CAZXZF010000362.1:0-3043 GCA_964645095.1 uncultured Desulfocurvus sp.
GTCACCACCGGCACCACGATGGCCGGGTACTCGCAGCCCTGGGACTTGTGCACGCTCACCGCGTAGGCCAGGGTCAGCTCGTCCAGCTCGGTGGAGTCAAAGGCCACGAGGTTGCCGTCAAAGTCCACGACCAGCGCGCCCTCCTCCACGTCCACCTCGGCCACCCAGCCCAGGTCGCCGTTGAACACTTCCTTGTCGTAGTTGTTCTTCAGCTGCAGCACGCGGTCGCCCTTGCGAAAGGTCGCGAAGCCGCGCTTGAGCTCCGGCCCGCGCCTGGGGTTCAGGCGCGCCTGCAGGAGCTGGTTCAGGGTGCCCGTGCCCACGTCGCCCTTGTGCATGGGGGTCAGCACCTGGATGTCGCGCAGGGGGTCCAGGCCGTAACGCTCGGGGATGCGGGCCGTGACCATCTCCAGGATGCGCTCCTGCACCCGGCCCGGGTCCTCCTGGGGCATCCAGAAGAAGTCGGCCTCGGGCGGCTCCTTGGGGCTGGGAATCGGGGCCAGGCCGGCGTTGAAGCGGTGGGCGTTGATGACGATGGAGCTTTCCTGGGCCTGGCGGAAGATGTGCGTGAGCACCGCCTTGGGCACCTCGCCGCTGCCTATCAGGTCGGCCAGAACATTGCCCGCGCCCACGCTCGGCAGCTGGTTCACGTCGCCCACCAGGATCAGCCGGCAGGTCACGGGCAGGGCCCGCAGCACGGCCAGGAAGAGCTGGGCGTCGAGCATGGACACCTCGTCCACCAGCAGCACCTCTGCGGCCAGCTTCTGGTCCTCGCAGTGGTAGAAGCCGTGCTCCGGGGAGTACATGAGCAGCCGGTGCAGGGTCTGGGCGGGCGCGCCCGTGGCCTCGGACAGGCGCTTGGCCGCACGGCCCGTGGGCGCGGCCAGGCGCACCGTGAGCTTGAGTTCCGAGAACGCGGCCACGATGGCCCGGGTGATGGTGGTCTTGCCCGTGCCCGGCCCGCCGGTGATGATGAAGACCTTGTTCACGCAGGCCTGGAGCACGGCCCCTCGCTGTTCCTCGGAAAGCTTGAAGCCGAGGCTGCCCTCGATGGTCGGCAGGGTCTGGCGGACCTTGGCCTCGGACACGGGGGCCGGGTGGTTCACCAGCCCGAACAGGCGCTGGCTGATCTCGCGCTCGGCCCGGTAGGAGGTCATGAGGAACACGGCCTGGGCCACGCCCTGCTCCGGCAGGTCCTCGATGTGCACGCGCTTCCTGCCCTCCAGGGTGGCCAGCCCCTCTTCCATGAGCTCCGGGTCGTGCACGTCCAGCAGCTTGGCGGCCTCGGCGAGCAGCCTGTCCTTGGGGCAGAACATGTGCCCGCCGCGCTCGCCCTGGCTGACCAGGATGTAGGCGATGGCCGCCTCGATGCGCTGCGGCGAGTCCTCGGCAAAGCCGAGCTTGAGGGCCATGTTGTCCGCCGTGCGGAAGCCGATGCCCCGGATGAGGTAGGCCAGCTCGTAGGGGTTCTCGCGCAGCTTGGCCTCGCTCTGGGCGCCGAAGATCTTGAAGATGCGCGAGGCGTAGGTGGGCGGCACCTCGTTGCTGTGCAGGAAGACGATGAGGCTCTTGACCTCGCGCTGGCCCTGCCAGGATTCGAGCATGCCCGCCAGCTTCTTGCGGCTGATGCCCTTGCCCAGCAGCTTTTCCGGGTCGTTGTCGAGCAGGTCGAGCACGGCCACGCCAAAGCGCTCCACCAGCTCCTTGGCGGTCTTCTCGCCCACACCCTTCAAGGAAGACTTGAGGAAACGCACCACGCCGTGCTCCGTGGCCGGGTAGGTCTGCTTGAAGGTGTGCGCCTCCATCTGCCGGCCGAACTTGGGGTGGTTCTTCCACTCGCCGGTGATCTCCAGGTACTCGCCGGGCTGGAGCTGGCCCAGGCAGCCGACCACGGTGAGCATGCCGGGCTCGTCCTTGGCGCGCACGCGGACCACGGCATAGCCGTTGTCCGGGTTGTGGTAGACCACGGCGTGGACTTCGGCGGTGATGGTGGCGGGCATGGGGCTCCTTGGTGACCTAGAACTTGGGCCTGTTTCCAAAAGATGGATTTTGTTCCCTGGCGAGGAGAGAGCCGATTTGGGGCCAGGGAGAGTACTCCTGCGGTACAGCCCTGGACCCAAAGCGGCTCACGACGACATCCAGGGGGCAAAAGACGCTTTTCGAAACAGGCCCTATACCGACTGGCGGTGCAGCAGTGACTGGCGCAGGGTCTCGCGGTCCATGTACTTGACCTCCGCGCCCATGGGGATGCCCTGGGCCAGGCGCGATACGGTGATGTCCGGGAAGCCCTGGGCCACGATGTTCTTCACGTGCGAGGCCGTGTTCTCGGCGTCCAGCGTGGCCCCGAGGGCCAGGATCAGCTCGCGCACCTCGCCCGAGGCCAGGCGGCGGCGCAAAAGGTCGAACTCAAGGCCCGACGGGCCGACGCCGTCCAGGGGCGAGAGCAGCCCGCCCAGCACCAGATACGTGCCCCGGAACAGGTTCATCTCCTCCAGCGCCAGGAGCGAGTCCCACTCGGCCACGAGGCAGAGCTGCTCGCGGTTACGGCCCGGATCGGCGCAGATGGGACAGGGGTTCTGCTCGGCCAGGCTGGCGCAGGTGCCGCACAGGCACAGGCGCTCGCGCAGGTGCAAAACGGACTGGCCCACGGCCGCGGCCTGCTCGCGGGGCATCTTGAGCAGGGCCAGGGCCGCGCGCAGGGCGCTCTTGGGGCCCAGGCCCGGCAAACGGGCCAGATGCTCGGCCACCTCGCGCAGGGGGCCGGGCAGCCGGTCCCCTGACGTGCGCGAAGAGGACATGGCTAGAACATGCCGGGAATTTTCATGCCCCCGGTGATCTTGCCCATCTCCTCCTCGTTCATGAGCTTGGCCTTCTTGAGGGCGTCGCGCACGGCGGCCAGCACCAGGTCCTGGAGCATCTCCACGTCCCCGGCCTCGACCACGCTCTTGTCGATGGTCACGGACACGAGCTCCTGGCCGCCGGTGACGCGCACCGTGACCATGCCGCCGCCGCTGGTGGCCTCGACCTCGCGGGTCTTGAGCTC
>CAZXZF010000363.1:0-3031 GCA_964645095.1 uncultured Desulfocurvus sp.
GACGATGAGGCGCAGGATGCCGAAGTCCGAGGTGTCGGCCAGGGACAGGGCGCGGATGTTCACGTCGGCTTCGGACAGGATGCGGGTGACCTCGGCCAGCCTGCCGGCGCGGTTTTCCAGGAAGATGGAGAGTTGGTCGACCTTCATAATGCTCCTCGCTTGCTTTGGTGGCACATGGTTAGCCGCATCAGGCCCTAATCTTTGCGCATGTCGATGATGCGCTTGGCCTTGCCTTCGCTGCGTTCGATGCCCTTGGGCTCCACCAGTTTGCACTTGGCGGTAACGCCCAGGAACTCCTTGATGTTCTTTTCTATCTTGGATTCGAGGCGTTGTAAATTCTTGACCTGGTCGGAGAAGACGTTTTCATCGACCTCAACGCGCACCTCCATGTTGTCCAGGTTGCCCGCGCGGGTGACGATGAGCTGGTAGTGCGGGGTCAGGCCCTCGGTGTCCAGCAGGATGGTCTCGATCTGCGAGGGGAACACGTTGACGCCGCGGATGATGAGCATGTCGTCGCTGCGGCCGGTGACCCTCTCCATTCTTGCCGTTGTCCGTCCGCAACGGCAGGGCGCGGTGTTCAGCCTGCTGATGTCGCGGGTGCGGTAGCGCAAAAGCGGGATGCCTTCCTTGGTCAGCGTGGTGATGACCAGCTCGCCCTTTTCCCCGGCCGGCATGGCCTCCCCGGTCTCGGAGTCGATGATCTCCGGCAGGAAGTGGTCCTCCTGGATGTGCAGGCCGCGCTTTACCTTGGCGCATTCGATGGCCACGCCCGGGCCCATGATCTCGGACAGGCCGTAGATGTCGATGGCCGTGATGCCGAGCTTGTTCTCGATCTCGTTGCGCATGGACTCGGTCCAGGGTTCTGCGCCGTGGATGCCGATGCGCAGGGGCAGCTCGCGGAAGTCGATGCCCATCTCCTTGGCCGCCTCAAACAGGTGCAGGGCGTAGGAGGGCGTGCAGGTGAGCACCGTGGCGCCGAAGTCGCGCAGGAGCATGGCCTGCCTGCGGGTTGCGCCGCCGGACACGGGGATCACCGTGGCGCCCAGCTCCTCGGCCCCGTAGTGCACGCCCAGGCCGCCTGTGAACAGGCCGTAGCCGTAGGCGTTGTGGACGAAGTCCCCGCTGTGCGCGCCTGCGGCGGCCAGGCAGCGCGCGCAGAGCTTGGCCCAGGTGCGGATGTCGCGCCGGGTGTAGCCCACCACCGTGGCCTTGCCCGTGGTGCCCGAGGAGGAGTGGATGCGCACGATGTTCTCGCGCGAGACCGCAAACAGGCCAAAGGGATAGTGGTTGCGCAGGTCCTGCTTCTCGGTGAAGGGCAAGAGCGTCACGTCGGAGAGCTGCTTAATGTGTTCGGGCTTGACCCCGCGCTCGTCGAGCTTCTTGCGGTAGAAGGGAACGTTTTCGTACACGCGCGCCACAAGGTCCTGGAGCCTGCGCAACTGGAGCTTTTGCAGGTCCTCCCTGGGCAGGGTTTCGTTTTCCACGTCAAATATCATGCTCAGTCCTCCTGGGATGGTGCGAAGCGGATGCGGGCAAAGGCTCCAGGCAGAGGGCCATCAAAATAAAACGGCCACTGGCTTGCGCCGTGGCTCAGCAGTCGCCGACCCGCCCTGTGCTGAACCGCGCCCATCTTTCTCCTCTGTCGCAACGGCGGTTCACCGTGGCAAAGTCTGCGCCGGGGGCGTTCAGCATGTGTCGTGCATGCCCGAAACCCGGCACTGCGTCAAGGTTGGGCGGCAGTTCTTGTCATCAGGTGAACACGGGCGCAACGCTTCCCGGCAGGGGAGAAAACGCTGATGCAGCAGTTCGTGGCCGGGGTCTTTGCCCTGGTGTCTCTGGGGATGATCTTTGGCGGGCTGCCGGGGCTGGCTCTCAACCGCACCGCAGTGTCCCTGCCGGGGCGGGCTTTTCGTGGCGGCAGGGGCCAAAGCCCGCTCATTGCGCTGGGCCGTTGTTTCCAGTACAAGGCGCACAGAAACGCGCCATGCTGCGCCAACGGGGGAATATGAAGAAGAATCTCAAATTGCCGATGACGCCCGGCCTGCCCACGGAAGAGAAGGGGCTGCTCCTGGCCCGGACGCTCGACGAGAAGCAGGGCGAGGAGATCGTTCTGCTGGACGTGACCGGCGTGTGTCCCATCGCCGAGCAGATCATCATGGTCACGGCCAAGGGCCAGCGCCACGCCCAGGCCCTGGCCGACGCCCTGCTGCACCTGGCCAAGGAGCGCAACCTCGCCTCCCTGGGCGTGGAAGGCTACCAGACCGGCACCTGGATCCTGCTCGATTTCAATGACATCATCGTGCACGTCTTCCAGGAGGACCTGCGCGGCTTCTACAACATCGAGGGCCTGTGGTCCGAGGGCAGGCGCGTGGACTGGAGCACTGCTCCGCAGGATGCCCAGTGAAGCCAGCGACCCCGGCCCTGCAAGTCCCCCGGACCCTGCTCCTGATACTGGACGGCTTCGGCTGCGCGCCGGGCGGCCCGGGCAACGCCGTGTCCCTGGCCAAAACCCCCAACCTCGACGCCCTGTTCGCGCGCTACCCGCACACGCAGCTGGCCTGCTCGGGCCGGGCCGTGGGCCTGCCTGACGGCTTCATGGGCAACTCCGAGGTCGGGCACATGAACATCGGCGCTGGCCGCATAGTCTACCAGGACATGACGCGCATCGACATCACCATCGAAGACGGCGGCTTCGCCGTGAATCCTGTGCTGCTGGACCTGTGCGCCAAGGCCAAGGCGGGCAGCGGGCGGCTGCACCTGATGGGCCTGGTGTCCGACGGCGGCGTGCACAGCCACCAGAACCACATCCACGCCCTGGTGGAGCTGGCCAAGGGCCAGGGCCTGCGCGAGGTGTACGTCCACGCCTTTCTGGACGGCCGCGACACCCCGCCCTCAAGCGGCCTGGGCTACGTGCGGCGGCTTGAGGCCAAGCTGGCCGGGATCGGCCTGGGACGCATCAGTACGGTCATGGGCCGGTACTACGCCATGGACCGCGACAAGCACTACGAGCGCAACGAGCCCGCCTACCTGG
>CAZXZF010000364.1:0-3030 GCA_964645095.1 uncultured Desulfocurvus sp.
TCCTGCGCAAGTACTACGCCGGCCTGACCGAGAAGGTCGAAGTCAAGATGCAGAAAGCCGCTTCCGGCTCGGCCATGTAGTCCAGACCACGTAAGCTTCAGCCTTTATGGGGGCGTCCTTTTAGGGCGCCCCCTTTTTTTGGGCCCGAGCGGCTGTAGCTGCTTGCCAGGGGGCGCGTCGCCCTGGTACATCCGCAGCATGGGACAGATACTCGTCACCGGCGGAGCCGGGTACATCGGGGCGCACACGGTGAAGCGGCTGGCCTCAGCCGGATATGAGACCGTGGTGCTGGACAACCTCTCCACCGGGCACCGCGACTTCGCCCGCTGGGGGGGCTTCATTCAGGGCGACGTGAATGACGCCGAGGCCCTGGACCTGGTCTTCGGCACCCGGCAGATCGACGCCGTGGTGCACTTCGCCGCAGCCAGCCAGGTGGGCGAGAGCGTCACGGACCCGCTCTTCTACTACCAGAACAACGTCCAGGGCGCGGTGACGCTGCTCGCGGCCATGCGCCGCCACGGGGTCGACACCCTGGTCTTCTCCTCCACCTGCGCGGTCTACGGCCCGCCCTTTGACGGCCTGCTGACCGAGGACCATCCCATCGGCCCGCTCTCGCCCTACGCGCACACCAAGCGCATGATCGAGCAGATCCTTGGGGACTGCTCCCGGGCCTACGGCTTGCGCGCCCTGTGCCTGCGCTATTTCAACGCCGCCGGGGCCGACCCCGAGGGCGAGGTGGGCGAGCGCCACCTGCCCGAGACGCACCTGATCCCCCTGGTGCTCCAGACGGCGCTGGGACAAAGGGAGTGCATCCAGATCATGGGCGACGACTACGCCACCCCTGACGGCACGGCCATCCGCGACTACATCCACGTGCAGGACCTGGCCGACGCGCATGTGCTGGCCCTGGCGCACCTGCGCTCGGGCGGGGCCTCCGGGGCGCTCAACCTGGGCAATGGCCAGGGCCACAGCGTTCGCCAGGTGGTGGACGCCGCGCGCGCGGTGACCGGACTGGACATCCCGGTGCGCCTGGCTCCGCGCCGGGCCGGGGACTCGCCCCGGCTGGTGGGCGACGCCACCCGGGCCCGCGCAGTCCTGGGCTGGCGGCCGCAGTTCGCGGACATCCGCGAGATCATGGCCACGGCCTGGGCCTGGCATCGGCTGGAGCCCCACGGACCGCGCCCGTTCTAGGCGGGGCCTGTGCGGAACCTTTGACTTTTCCCCCCGGACGGGTATGCTTACCCGGCCAGCCCACACCTCCGGAGGAGCCTGCCCATGCTCGTACGCGATTGGATGACCAGGAATGTCATCACCCTCGGCCTCAAGACAACGGTGGTCGATGCTGCGGAGGTCATGCGCTCCAAGCGGATCCGCCAGTTCCCGGTCATCGACGAGCAGGGCAAGCTGGCGGGCATCGTCTCCGACCGCGACATCCGCGACGCCATGCCCTCCAAAGACCTCCCCGGCGACATGGCCTCCGGCGGCAGCCTGGCCAAGCTGCGCGCCTCGGACATCATGACCTCCGAGCCGCTCACCGTGACCCTCACCACTCCGGTGGACATCGTGGCCAGCGTGCTCCAGCGCCACAAATTCGGCGGTCTGCCCGTGGTGGACACCGTGGGGCGGCTGGTGGGCATCATCACCGTGGCCGACGTGCTGCGCTTCCTCTGCTCGGTCTCGGGCGTGAGCCGCGGCGGGCCGCAGATCGCCTTCAAAATCGACGCCAAGCCCGGCCCCCTGGCCGCGCTCCTGGCCGACATCCGCTCCGAGGGCGTGCGCTACGCCTCGGTCTTCACCTCCTTTGATCATGTGGACCCCGGCTACCGGCACGCCTACGTGCGCCTGGGCCACATGGGCGAGCACACGGTGCAGAGCCTCCTGGCCAACCTGGGCGCGCGCTACACCGTGCTGTTCTACGTGGAGGACGGGCGGACAACGCTCATCGAGGGGTAGCAGGGTTCATTGAGGGGGAGTCAGGGGGAGATGAGCCAGGGGGCAGCCCCGACGCAATGCAGAGGCGCGCGGCCCGGCCGGAGAGAACTCCTGGCCGGGCCGCGCGCCTTTTTGCCCCAGGGCCTGCGAACCTGGAGCCAGGCGCCGCAAAGACTGCGCCGGAAACTACTCAACGGTCACGCGCACGCGCTTGTAGACATCGGGCCGGTACCCCGGCACGTCCTTCCTGATCTTGATCTGGATGTCCGACTCGCCCTTGGCCTGAGCCGAGAACTGGTAGCGCACGCGTCCGCTTGCCTGGTGCACGATGCCGTCCAGGCGCAGCATGTCCGGGTTGAAGGACGCCCCGGCAAAGACGTAGCCGCTGGCTGCCGGGTCGCGCATGTCCAGGCTCAGGGTGCGGCCTTTGGCGAGGGCGGCCTCGTGGACCTGTTCGCCGTCCAGGGTCAGGGTCACGTCGCCGCCGGCGCCGCCGAGCATCTTGGGCATGGTCAGGCAGCCGGACAGGGCCACGGCCAGCAGCACCAGGGCCAGGGCGGCCAGGAGCAGCAGGCGTTGGGGCGGGTAGGGCTTGGGGCTGTGCATGTGTGTGGGTGTACCCTGCGGCCAGGGCGGGTGGCAACCTCTGCGCCGGGCAAAAAAGGGGGGCCGGTTGCCCGGCCCCGGGGAGAGAGGAGGATGGAGCGGAGAGAGGCGAAGGTGTTCGTCTTGGCCTAATTCTTGGCTTGAAGCTGGGTTTCCAGCCAGGTGCGGACTTCGTCATTGGGCGGGTACACGCCCTTCAGGTGGCCCACGGACTCCAGGAAGTTCTTGCCCAGCTGCTCGGGCAGATCAAGCTCGATGAGCTCGCGGGCCTCCTCGGAATTGCGCCGGACCAGGATGGCCCTGGGCGCCTTGTCCCAGGTGTAGACCACGAAATAGTTGCTGTAATCGGCCTTGGAGCGCACGGGCTGGTGCTGTGCGTGCCAGGAATTGTTGCCCCATTCCAGGTACAGGGTCACGGCGTCCCAGGGGGTCATGCTCCAGTCGATCTCAAGGTCACGGTATTCACGAAGGCTGCCCATAATTCCTCCTTGC
>CAZXZF010000365.1:0-3023 GCA_964645095.1 uncultured Desulfocurvus sp.
GCTCGTCGGTCATGGTGTTGGGCAGGCTGCCGCGCGCCTTGGTGATGGCCGCCTGCACGTCCATGGCGGCCTTGTCGATGTCCTTGCCCAGGTCGAACATGAGGGTGACCTGGGTCAGGCCCTGGCTCGAGGTGGAGCTCATGGCCGAGAGCCCGGCGATGGCCGAGAACTGGCGCTCCATGGGCGAGGCCACGCTGGAGGACATGGTCTTGGGGCTGGCGCCGGGCAGGGTGGCCTTGACCAGGATGACCGGGAAGTCCACCGCGGGCAGGTAGCTCACGGGCAGGTTCGCGTAGCTGGCCAGGCCGAAGAAGAGCAGCCCCAGCATGACCAGCGTGGTCATCACCGGGCGGGTGATGAAGAGTCTGGTGTTCATTTGGCGTCCGTCTCGGCTTCAGCCTTGGCGCGGGCCGCGGGGGCGGGTTCGGCGCCGGGCTTGGCCTCGGCCCCCGCAGGGGCCACGGGCGCGCCGGGGAACAGCCGCAGGTGGCCCTGGGTCACCACCACCTCGCCGCCGCCGACGCCCTTCTCGATGATGATGGCGTCGTGCACGCGCGCGCCCACGCTGACGGGGCGCATCTCGGCCTTCTTGTCCTTGACCACGAACACGTAGTTGCCGGTGGGGCCGGCCTGCACGGCGTTGGCGGGCACCAGCACGGCGTTCTTGATGACCTTGAGCACCAGGCCCACGGTGACGAACTGGCCGGGCCAGAGGCGCCCCTCAAGGTTGTCGAAGCGGGCCTTGAGCCGGATGGCCCCGGTGCCGGGGTCCACTTGGTTGTCCATGAAGGTGAGCTGGCCGACCTCCGGATGGGCCTCCATGCCCGGCGGCGCGGCCTCCACGGTGATTGCGCCGAGGGAGTGCTGCCTTCTCAACTCCGCCAGGTAGCGCTCCGGCAGGGAGAAGCTCACGTCCAGCGGGGTGGTGGTGTTGACCACGGCCAGGATGTCGTCCTTGTCCTTGACGAAGCTGCCCTCGTCGAACAGGGAGGCCCCGATGCGGCCGTCGATGGGTGAGGTGATGGTGTTGTAGGACAGGGTCGCCCGGGCCATGGAGGCTCCGGCGCCGCTGGCGCGCATGGCGTCGCGCGCGCGGGCCGCGGCGGTCTGCTTGGACTCGAACATCTCGCGGCTGATGACGCCCTGGTCGGACAGGGTCTTGTAGCGCTCCAGGTCGCGCGCCTGCTGCTCGTAGTCGGCCTTGTCGCGGGAGTAGGTGGCCCCGGCCTGCTGCTCGGCAAAGGCGTTCACCGCCGGGTCGATGGTGAAGAGCACCTGCCCGGCCTTGACCAGGCTGCCCTCCACGAAGTGCACCTTCTTGATGTTCGCGGCGAACTTGCTCTTGATGTTCACGGACACGGCGGCCTTGATGGTGCCCACGGTGGACAGGACGTAGGGCGCGTCCTTGGCCTCGGCCCGGGCCGTGACCACCGGCGCCGGGCGCGGCTCGTTCTTTTTGTCCCGGCCGCAGCCGGAAAGGAGCAGCACGACGCCCAATGCTGCTAAAAATATATGACACTTCAGCGTGTTACGCATTGCACCACTCCAGGGGAAAGCGATTGAAACAAGCGTTTAACATGGGTAT
Organism: uncultured Desulfocurvus sp.; assembly: GCA_964645095.1. Lineage (GTDB taxonomy): Bacteria > Desulfobacterota > Desulfovibrionia > Desulfovibrionales > Desulfovibrionaceae > Humidesulfovibrio. The sequence goes on from CAZXZF010000365.1 coordinate 1,586, forward strand.
TGGCGCAAGGCAATAGTTTCACCTGTGACGTTCAACTCGGCAGACCCTCCTTGACCCAGCCGGGGCTGTGAGGCTATAGTCCCGGATCATTTCGCGCCGGGCACCACCGGCGACACCCCGCGCCCCGGTGGGTCGACACCGCCGGGCGCTTCTGGAGCATGCATGGCGTTCATCGAGATCAAAGGGCTGCACAAATGGTATGGCAGCTTCCACGTCCTCAAGGGCATCAACGAAACGGTCGAGCGCGGCGAGGTCCTGGTCATCTGCGGCCCCAGCGGCTCGGGCAAGAGCACGCTCATCCGCTGCGTCAACCGGCTGGAGGAATACCAGAAGGGCACGATCCACTTCGACGGCCGCGACATCCACGACAAGGGCCTGGACGTGAACAGCCTGCGCGCGGAGATCGGCATCGTGTTCCAGCAGTTCAATCTGTACCCGCACCTGTCGGTGCTGAAGAACATCACCCTGGCGCCCACCAAGGTCCGGGGCGTGCCCCGGGCCGAGGCCGAGGAGAACGGCCTGGCGCTTCTGGAGCGCGTGGGCATCCACGACCAGGCCCACAAGTATCCGGCGGAGCTCTCCGGCGGCCAGCAGCAGCGCGTGGCCATCGCCCGGGCCCTGGCCATGAAGCCCAAGGCCATGCTCTTCGACGAGCCGACAAGCGCGCTGGACCCGGAGATGATCAACGAGGTGCTGAACGTCATGAAGGACCTGGCGCGCGACGGCATGACCATGCTCTGCGTGACCCACGAGATGGGTTTTGCCCGCGAGGTTGCCGACCGCGTCATCTTCATGGACGGCGGCGAGGTGGTGGAGCAGGGTCCGCCGTCGGAGTTCTTCACCAATCCCACGCACGAACGGACAAAGATGTTCTTGAAGGAAATATTGTAGTTCTCGTCCAACCTGTGAACCCCAAGGAGAAAGACGTGAAAAAACTCAGCATGTTCATGGCCCTAGCCCTGGTCCTGGTCCTCGGCGTCGGTTTCGCCCAGGCCAGCAAACTCGACGAGGTCAAGAAGCGCGGCGTGCTCGTGGCCGGCGTCAAGGACGCCACCCCGCCGTTCGGCTTCGTGGACGACACCAAGCAGCTGGTCGGATTTGAAATCGACCTGCTCAAGTTCATCGCCGCCAAGATGGGCGTGAAGCTCGAACTCAAGCCCGTGACCTCGTCCACGCGCATCCCCATGCTCACCCAGGGCTCGGTGGATATCATCGCCGCGACCATGACCCACAAGGTCGAGCGCGAGAGCCAGGTGGACTTCACCATCACCTACTTCATGGACGGCCAGTCCCTGTTGGTGAAGAAGGGCAGCCCCATCAAGAGCGTGAAGGATCTGACCGGCAAGAAGGTCGGCACCGCCAAGGGCTCCACTTCTGAGAAGAACGTCATGGCTGCCAACCCGCGCGCCCAGGTCCTCTCCTTTGAGGACTATCCCCC
>CAZXZF010000366.1:0-3013 GCA_964645095.1 uncultured Desulfocurvus sp.
ACCGCAAGGTCGAGGAGCGCAGCGACAAGCGCCCCATGCTCTCGGACCTGCGCGAATCCGGCGCCATCGAACAGGACGCCGACGTCATCATGTTCATCTACCGCGACGAAGTGTACAACAAGAAGGAAGGCAACCCCAAGGCCGGCATCGCCGAGATCATCATCGGCAAGCAGAGAAACGGGCCAGTGGGCGAGGTCGAGTTGCATTTCATTAAGAATTACAGTAGATTCGAAAATCTTTCGGCAACGCCGTATCCATCGGAATACTTCCAATCCAGCTGACACGAAACGCCGCGCCATTGGGGGAGCACATGCATTACGAAGCCGCAGAGGGCCTGGCCCGCGAATCCCTACGGAAACTGCAGACCGAGCGCCTCAAGCGCACCATCACCACCTGCATGCGCTCCAGCTTCTACGCCTCCCGCCTGGGCGAGCTTGGCATCAGCCCCGAAGACTTCACCTCCCCCGATGACATCCGCAGGCTGCCCTTCACCACCAAGGACGACCTGCGCGGCAACTACCCGTACGGCCTCTTGTGCCAGCCCATGGACCAGTACGTGCGCCTGCACGCCTCAAGCGGCACCACGGGTACGCCCACGGCGATCTTCTACACCCAGAACGACATCGACTCCTGGGCCGGGCTGGTGGCGCGCTGCATGTACGCCGTGGGCCTGCGCAAGGGCGACGTGTTCCAGAACATGAGCGGCTACGGCCTGTTCACCGGCGGGCTCGGCATCCACTACGGGTCCGAACGCCTGGGCTGCCTCACCGTGCCGGCCGGCGCGGGCAACTCCAAGCGCCAGCTCAAGCTCCTGCGCGACTTCCGCGTGGTCGGCGTGCACATCATCCCGTCCTACGCCCTGCACTTCGCCAGCTTCCTCAAGCAGGAAGGAGTTGACCCCAGAAGCCTCAACTGGCGCTTCGCGCTCATCGGCGCAGAGCCGCACACCGAGGAGGTGCGCCAGCGCATCCAGGACCTCCTGGGCCTCAAGGCCTTCAACTCCTACGGCCTGACCGAGATGAACGGCCCTGGCGTGGCCTTTGAGTGCGACAAGCAGGCCGGCATGCACCTTTGGGAGGACGCCTACATCGCCGAGATCATCGACCCCGAGACCGGCGAATGGGTCCAGGAGGGCGAGGTGGGCGAGCTGGTCATGACCACGCTCTGCCGCGACGGCATGCCGCTCTTGCGCTACCGCACGCGCGACCTGACGCGCTTCATCCCCGGCGATTGCGCCTGCGGGCGCACCCACGTGCGCATCGACCGCATCACCGGCCGCGCCGACGACATGCTCATCATCAAGGGCTGCAACATCTACCCCATGCAGATCGAGCAGGCCCTCATGTCCCTGCCCGAGGTGGCGCAGAACTACGTCATCGAGCTCTTCAAGGAGGGCGAGATGGACCAGCTGCGCGTCAAGGTGGAGATCAAGGACGAGTATTTTGTCGAGGACATGCGTTCGCTTACCGGCCTGCAAAAGAAGATCGCCTCGCGCCTGCGCGACGAGATCCTGGTCACCCCGCGCGTGGAGCTCGTCCAGCACGACTCCATCCCCAAGAGCGAGGGCAAGGCCGTGCGCGTGGTGGACCTCAGGGACAAATGATGAACCTGCGGGGCAAATGATGGACCTGCTCTGGGGCCTGGGCCTCGGCCTGATCCTGTTCTGCTTCCTCTGGCTCAACCTGCTCTCCCTGCCGGGCAACTGGCTCATGCTCGGCGTGCTCGCGCTTGCGGCCTGGCTCGGTCCGGATGGCCGCATCACCTGGGCCTTCGTGGGCCTCATGGGCGCGGCCGCGGTGCTGGGCGAGGTCCTGGAGCTCGCGGCCCAGCTCATCGGCGGCAAGCGCGGCGGGGCCAGCCGCGCCGGAAATTTCGGCGGCATCGTGGGCAGCATTGCCGGAGCCCTCATCCTCGCGCCCTTTGGCTTCGGCCTGGGCAGCCTGGCGGGAGCGCTCATCGGTGCCTGGGTGGGCTGCTTCATTGTTGAGCGCCTGCGCCAGGAATCGCACCAGCACGCCGCAGAGGCCGCCTGGGGAGCCTTCTGGGGCCGCAGCTTCGGCCTGGTTGGCAAGTCGGCCATCGGGGCCACCATCATCGTCATGAGCATCCGCAGATTCGTGGCCTGAGCGCCCGGCCTGACACACAATTAGCCACAGCGTACGCAAGGAGTCGCCATGTCCTTCCCCACCTACCGTGGTCACATGCACTATGTCTGTCTCGGCTGCGGCGCCACCTATGACATCGGCGAGCTGCACTACACCTGCCCCAAGTGCAGCGGCGTGTTCGTGCTTGAGGACCTGAACTTCACAGAGCTCAAGGACACCCCGGCGGCCGAGTGGCGCAGGATCTTCGATGCGCGCGCGGCCAGCAAGATTCCGGCCCTGCGCGGCATCTTCCGCTTCTACGAGCTCATGGCCCCGGTGCTGGAACAGGAGGACATTTTGTACCTCGGCGAGGGCAACACCCCGCTGGTGGACTCCCCCCCGGCCCTGCGCGCCCAGCTCGGCCTCAAGACCGTGTACAAGAACGACGGCCAGAACCCCAGCGCGTCCTTCAAGGACCGGGGCATGGCCTGCGCCTTCAGCTTTTTGAAGAGCCTCATCCGCACCAAGGGCTGGACCGAGGTCCTGGCCATCTGCGCCAGCACGGGCGACACCTCGGCCTCGGCTGCGCTGTACGCCTCCTATGTGGGCGGCGCGGTCAAGAGCGCGGTGATCCTGCCCGCGGGCAAGGTCACGCCGCAGCAGCTGGCCCAGCCGCTCGGCAGCGGCGCGGTGGTGCTGGAGGTGCCGGGCGTGTTCGACGACTGCATGAAGGTGGTCGAGCATCTGGCCGACAACTACCGCGTGGCCCTCTTGAACTCCAAGAACGCCTGGCGCATCCTGGGCCAGGAGTCCTACGCCTTTGAGGTCGCCCAGTGGTACGACTGGGACATGCGCGGCAAGTGCGTGTTCGTGCCCATCGGCAACGCGGGCAACATCACGGCCATCATGGGCGGCTTCCTCAAGCTGCA
>CAZXZF010000367.1:0-3011 GCA_964645095.1 uncultured Desulfocurvus sp.
TCGGCCATGGCGACTCCCCTACTCCCCGATGATCTTGCCGGGATTCAGGATGCCCTTGGGGTCAAGGGCCTTCTTGAGGCGGCGGGAGTACAGGATGGTGGCGCGGCTGGTCTCCTTCTCCAGGTACTTGCTCTTGGCCAGGCCGATGCCGTGCTCGCCGGACAGGGTGCCGCCGAGGCCCAGGGCGACCTCGAAGATCTCGTCGATGGCGGCCTCCACGCGGTGCCACTCTTCCTTGTTGCGGCGGTCGGTCAGGATGGTCGGGTGCAGGTTGCCGTCGCCCGCGTGGCCAAAGGTGCCGATGGTCAGCTTGTACCTGCCCGCGATGCCCTCCAGCGCCTGCATCATGGCCGGGATCTTGCTGCGCGGCACCGTGGCGTCCTCCAGGACCGTGGTCGGGCTGACGCGCGCCAGGGCGGAAAGGGCCGCGCGGCGGGCCTCCCAGACCTTGTTGCGCTCGGCGGCGTCCTTGGCCACCTGGATGCGCACGGCGCCCAGCTGCCTGCAGATGGCCTCGACCTTCTCGGCCTCGTCGGCCACCTGGCCGGGGTGGCCGTCCACCTCGATGAGCAGGAGCGCCTTGGCGTCCACCGGCAGCCCGGCGTGGGCAAAGTCCTCCACGGTGCGGATGGTGAAGTTGTCCATGAACTCCAGGGTGGCGGGCACGATCTTGGCCGCGATGATGGCGGCCACGGTTTCGCAGGCCTTGTTCACATCGTCGAAGATGGCCATCATGGCCTTGGCCGCCAGGGGCGGCGGGGTCAGCTTCAGGATGAGCTTCTCGAACACGCCGAGCGTGCCCTCGCTGCCCACCATCAGGCCCGCCAGGTTGAGGCCGGTGACGCACTTCACCGTGCGCGAGCCGCTCTTGACGATCTCGCCGTCCACGTCGAAGAAGTCCACGCCCATGACGTAGTCCTTGGTCACGCCGTACTTGAGCCCGCGCAGGCCGCCCGCGTTCTCGGCCACGTTGCCGCCCAGGGTGCTGACGGCCTGGCTGCCGGGGTCCGGGGGGTAGAACAGGCCGCGCGCAGCCACCTCGGCCGCGAACTTGGCGGTGATGACGCCGGGCTCCACCACGGCGTAGAGGTCGGCCTCGTTGATCTCCAGGATCTTGTTCAGCGCGTTGGTCAAGACCACCACGCCGCCCTTGCTCGGGATCACGCCGCCGGAAAGATTGGTGCCGCTGCCGCGCACGGTGAGCGGCAGACCGTTGTCGTTGCAGAGCTTGACCACACGGCCCAGATCCTCGCGCGAGGTCGGCCGGACCACGAGGCCGGGCATGACCGGCTCCAGCACCGCCGCGTCGTAGGCATAGGAGAAGCGGTCAGCCTCGCTCTCCATGACGTTGTCCGGGCCGACCAGAGCCTGAAATTCTTTGAGCAGCGCGTCGTTCATGCTTGAAGTCTCCTGGGTGTGGCGTGCGGACCCTGGCTCGGGTCGTGTGTCTTCACACTGGGGCAAGGCAACTTGCGTGCCAGCATGTAAGAACATCAATTCACGCCAGGATGTTACGAAACTTTCACAGTTTCAGACAAGCCTTGCGGGTGATTTCTGTCCACAATTTCAGACGAGAGGATCAGACCACGGCGGGAGAACACCGGGCCGAATGCGGGTACTCACACCGGCCTCGCGGACGGGGGTGGCAGGATGAGGGCTTCGCGGGTGGGAAGATTGTCCGAAGAATCAGACAGGCCAACGGATCAGACAGGCCAACGGATCAGACAGGCCAACGGATCAGACAGGGTCGGCGGAGCCGACGCCAGGCCCGTCCGCCGAGAGGCCCCACTTCTTGAGCAGGGCGTAGAGATGCGAACGCGACAGGCCAGAGGCCTCCACGGCCTTCTGCACATCCCCGCCGGTGCGCTTGAGCAGGGCTTCCAGGTAGCGGCGCTCGACCACGTCCTTGCAGGACTTGAGGGTCTCGCCCAGGGCCTGGGTCAACTCAGGCCAGGTGTCGCAACAGGGCGCGGCGGATGCGTCTGTCGCGTGCAGGGGCGCAAGCGCGGACGGCTGGACAGCTGGGGCTTCGGGCCGGACTTCCGGCGACTGCCCGCTGCCAGGGCCGTTGCCTGCGCTGCTGCCCTGGGCCGCTGGCCGCCGCAGGGAGGCCTTGGCCACCTTGATGCGCACGTCCTGGGGCAGGTGCATGGCGTAGAGCGTGCGCGCGGAATTGGAGGCCACAAAGGCGCGCTCGAGCACGTTGAACAGCTCGCGCACGTTGCCGGGCCAGCCATAGCCCTCGAGCACGTGGAAAAAGTCCTGGTCAAAGCCCTTGAGCGGCAGGTTGTACTGCTCGCACAACTGGCCCACGCGGAACACGCACAGGGGCTTGATGTCCTCGGGCCGCTCGCGCAGGGGCGGCAGGCCGATGGGGATGGTCTTGATGCGGTACAAGAGATCGCTGCGGAAACCGCCCTGCTCCACCATCTGGTCCAGATCGCGGTTGGTGGCGGCCATGAGCCGGAAGTCGCTCTCCACCTCCTGGCTGGCGCCAACGGGCCGGAAGCGGCGCTCCTGCAGCACGCGCAAAAATGCCTTCTGGAGACCCGGCGGCATCTCGCCGACCTCGTCCAGGAACAGGGTGCCGCCGTCGGCCAGCTTGACCAGGCCCACGCGGTCGCTGTCCGCGCCGGTGAACGCACCCTTCCTGTGGCCGAAGAGCGTGCTCTCCACCAGGGTCTCGGTCAAGGCCGCGCAATCCACCACCACAAAGGGCTTGGCCGCGCGGGCGCTGTTCTGGTGGATGGTCCGGGCGAAGAGTTCCTTGCCCGTGCCGGTCTCGCCGGTGATGAGCACGCTGGAGGCCGCCCCGGCCGCCCCGGCCACGGCGTCGAAACAGGCGCGCATGGCCCGGCTGCGGCCCACCACGTCCTCCATGACCAGGGCTTTGGTGCCGCAGGCGTTGCGCTTGCCGTCGCGGTACTTCAGCGCGCGCTCGAGCGCGAGCATGGTCTCCTTGATGGGCGAGGGCTTGAGCAGATAGTCCCAGACGCCGCCCTGGATGGCCA
>CAZXZF010000368.1:0-3002 GCA_964645095.1 uncultured Desulfocurvus sp.
CGGTAGAAGGCTTCCTTGGGGTTCTCGATGTTGTCGCGCAGCTGCTCGCTGAAGCGGTCGAGTTCGCCCTCGTACCACTCCATGATGTCCTCAGCGGTGTTGTAGCGCTTGAGGATATGGCCGTAGCCGTGCTCATCGAGCAGCGCGCGCAGGCGCCCAAAGTGCTGCTCCTTGAGCCAGGCCCCAAGCCCGGACACCGGAATGTCCAGGGCCTCGACCTCGGCCATCTGGACCTTGGTCTTGCGGTAGGTGTCGGGCACAACCGAGGCCGAGTCGATGCCCGCGATGGCCACCAACCCGCGCAGAATCTCGCTGTTGGACACGCCCTGGCCGCAGAAGCCGACCTTCTTCACGTACTTCTGGCCCGCGAAGATGGTCACCAGGATGGCCCAGACCACCGCCGGGTCCTCCTCGTCGTAGATGTGCTGCAGGCGCGAGTTGTCGCGGTCCGTGGCCAGCACCATCTGGGTCATGTCGTTGGAGCCGATGGAAAAGCCGTCGACCTCCTGCAGGAATTCCTTGCAGAGGATGGCGTTGCTGGGAATCTCGGCCATGAGGATGAGCTTCACCCCGTCCTTGCCGGACTCGATGTTGTGCACCTGCTTCAGGTAGCGCTTCATGCTGCGCGCCTCTTCAAGGGTGCGCACAAAGGGCAGCATGATCTGCAGGTTCTTGCCGCCGAAGATGCCGCGGGCCAGCTTGAAGGCCTCCAGCTCCCAGTCGTGGATGTTGCGCGACACGCCGCGGAAGCCCAGCATGGGGTTGTCCTCATGCTGCTCGAACAACAGGCCGCCCAGCAGGTTGCGGTACTCGTTGGTCTTGAAGTCCGTGGTGCGGTAGACGATGTTCTTGCCGTAGAAGGCCATGGCGAAGAGCGCCAGGCCCTGGGCCAGGGTCTGGATGTAGTGCTCCTTGCCGGTGCGGAACCCGCGCGACTCAAGCAGCTTGCGGATGCGCTCGGGCAGGGTGCGCACCTCGTCCATCTCGGTCTTCAGCCCCATCTTCAGGGCCACTTCCTCGCGCAGGGCGGCGATGCGCTCCAGCATCTCGATGACGCCCGGCTCGTCCTTGATGCGCGCGGCGATCTTCTCGATCTCGCGTTCGTGGTCCTGCTTGAGCTTCTGGGCCTCGGTGTAATTTTCGCTGAGGTTGTCCACCACGTCCGTGAAGCCCATGATCACGGCGATGTGCTTCTTCAAGGAGACCGAGGTCTTGAGGGTCTCCAGGCGCTCGGTGGCGTAGCCGATGTGCTCGTCGAGCTTCTTGTCCAGCTCGCGCAGGCGGCGGTGCAGGGCCAGCACCTCGTCGGTGCCCTTGGTGTTCTCGCGCTCGCTCAGCGCGGCCAGTTCCTTGCCCAGGCCGGTGACGAGGCCCACGTAGTCGCGCAGCTTGATGCGCATGTTGATCAGCCCCGAGGACAGCTGCTCCTTCATGACCTTGGAGAGGATGCGGTCCAGTTCGCGCAGCTTGGCCTCCACCAGGGCGTTCAGCACGCCGCGGTCAAAGGCCTCCAGCGCCAGCGGATGCACGCAGATGTTGCCGAGCATGAACTCGGCGCGCAGCAGGCCCACCTCGAAGTCCGGCACGCGGCGCAGGCGCGAGAGGAACAGCGACTGGCCGATGTCGGCCAGGATCAGGCCGACCTTGGTCTTGGTGGCCGGAAGCTTGCTCACGTCGATCTCGCCGCCCACGTCCACCAGGGGCAGACGGCCCCGGTACACGCGCCCGCGCGAGCCGTCCACGGTGATCTCCTGGCCGTCGAGGGAGCGGATGACCTCCAGGCGCTGCAGGCCGATGACCGCAGGGATGCCAAGCTCGCGGGAGGTGATGGCCGCGTGGCTGGTGTCGCCGCCGACGTCGGCCAGGATGGCGCTGGCGATGCGCATGCCCGGCACCATGTCCGGGTCCGTGCGCTCGGCGGCCAGGATGTCGCCCTTGTTGACCTTGTTCAGCTCAAGGGCTGAGCGCAGGAACTTCACCGTGCCCTGCCCGGCCCCGCGCGAGGCGCCGTTGCCTTCAAGGATCAGCTCGGCATCGGTCAAAGCCTTGGGATCGACCTCCTTGCGGCGCATGAAGATGGTGTCCGGGTGCTTGTCGAAGTCGTCGTTCCAGCGGGTCTCGGGCCGGGCCTGGACGAACCACAGGCGGTCGGCGGCGTCGATGCAGAACTCGGTGTCCATGATCATTCCGCCGTAGGCCTTGGAGATGCCGCGCACGCCCCGGGCGACCTCTTCGGCCTGGGCCAGGGAAAGCGCCCAGCGGTAGACCTCGTTCTCGTCAACGGGAACGTCCATGGTGCCGCCAAGGTCCTCGTCGTAGACGATCTTCATGTCCTTGCAGCCCATGTAGCGGACCACGACCTCGGAATTGTCGTCGCGCTGGAAGACATAGAACTTGTCCGGGGTGACCATGCCGCCCACCACGGCCTCGCCCAGGCCGTAGCTGGCGTCGATGGACACCAGGTCGTTCCTGTCCGTGCCGCGGCAGCCGGTGGCCGTGTCGGCGGAAAACGCCGTGCCGGAGATGAGCGGGTTGATCATGCGCATGATGCACACCGAGAGCGAGGTGTTCTCGATGGCCCATTCCTTCTTGGCCGTCTCGGCGATGGTGTTGTCTCCGGTCTGCTCGGCCTTGTGCACGGCGTCCAGAATGGCCTCGCGGCGGTAGGTCATGCTGCGCAGGTTGTAGGCCGAGGCGCAGTCCCAGTGGTAGGCCTCGACGCAGCGGTCCTCGCCCACGATGTTCAGGTAGGTGTCCTGCAGGCCGGCAAAGGCCTTCTTGCGGCTGTCCTCTCCGGCAGCCGACGAGCGCACGGCCACGGGCTCGTTCTCCAGGCCCGCGTCGCCGCAGATGTCCAGATAGGCCCTGCGCACGGAGTCAACGACCTCCTGGGGAGGCTCCACGGAGAGGATGGCGGCCTGCACGAGCACGGAGCGCTTGCGCAGCTGGTCGATGCCCTCCGGGCTGGTGGCGAAGCCCTCCACCACGTTGTTCACGAAGGT
>CAZXZF010000369.1:0-3002 GCA_964645095.1 uncultured Desulfocurvus sp.
GGAGAGCTCCACCCGCCACGACATCTGGTAGCGTTCGGCCACCTCGCGGCCGAAGTCCCGCGCCAGTTCCTCAAGGCACGCCTCCAGGCCGGGCAGGTAGAACTCCTGGCGCATGAAGAAGCGCCCGCCCTCGGGGTCGGTGGAATGCTGGTCGGAGTGGATGATGTTGACGCCGCGCTGGTGCAAAAAGCCGCTCACCGCGGCCACGATGCCCGAACGGTCCGGGCAGGTGGCCAGCAGGCGCGCGCAGCCCGTCTGGGCGAAAGACGCCTGGGGCCTGGCCGCGGCTGGTCCGCGCATGGGCCTCAGTCGTCCTCGCCGAAGAGCGCGGGCTTGGGCGCGGTCTCGTCTCCCGCGGACAGGGCCGAGAGCAGCGCCACCGGCCCGGCCGCCCCGCAATAGCCCAGGTCGTCCGAGCCGGTCTGGCCCGTTTCCGCGCGGCGCCAGAGCATGCACATGGAGCCCAGGCAGAACTTCAGCTTGTCGTCGCGCGTTTTCAGCAGCGGGCAGTACTTGAACTTGGCCTCTGATTCGGCGAGCAGCATGGGCGTCTCCTTGGGGCGGCCGAAGCTACCCGGCCTTGGGCCGCGCGCCGGGCGCGGCCGGGAAGTCCACCAGCGGGGTCTTGCCCAGGCGGCTCTTCAGATATTCCACCAGCAGTGCGCTGACGCGCTCCTCGCGGCTCATGATCTTGGCGTAGCGGCCGCCCTCCACCACCTTCTGGAACTCGCTCTTGTCCATGGCCGGGGAGGTCTTGGCGATGTTCTCGATGGCCACGGCATAGGCCGCGATCTTGTGGTCCAGTTCGGCCTCGCTCATGGTCGAAAGCTCTCGCACGCGCTGGGCCAGTTCGTCCGGATCGGGCAGGCGATCAGACTCAACGATCTTCTTGAAGGCCTTGGCGTAGCGGGTGGCCCCATCGTTGATGTGGTCCTTCTGAACGAAGTTCTGGCCCATCCAGCCGGCGCGAAGCCACTTGAAGAGCATGAAGGACGTCTGGTTCGGGCCGTCCTCGATGAAGACCTGCACCGAGGCCGAGTCGTACATGTAGGTGTCGGCCCAGCCGATGAGGCCCTTGTTCAGGCCGTTGATGCCGGAATAGAAGTAGCTCCACTCACCGTCGTCGAGGATGACGGCCTTTTTGCCCACGCTGGACTTGTCCTTCTGCTTGCTGACGGAGATGAGCGCGTTCTTGCCGCCGATCTTGGTCAGGATGATCAGGCGATTCAAGTCATAGCGGTAGTAGCCGCCGCCGAAGGAGTCCGGCGCGTTGACCTCGTACTCCGAGCCCCACAGGGCCACGGGGCGGTCCAGCTTGCCCAGGTGCAGCCAGGGCTTGGGGTCCTTGTCCACGATGTCGCTGCCGCGGTGCCACCCGCCCAGGCGCAGCACGCTGGGGAACAACAGGTAGCTCGGGATGGCCGGGTTGTAGCAATAGCGCATGAGCCGGGACAGCGGGGTCTTCATGCTCACGCGCAGCACGGTGCCGTTGGCGTCGTAGCGGCGCGCGGGCATCAGGTCGCGGGCGTCGCCCCTGGACTGGGACACAAACTCCAGCAGGTTGTCGAAGCTCTGCGGGTTCACTTCGGCGTTGCGCTTGAGGACAAGGTCAAGGAGCGCGCTGAGATCCTGCTCCACGGGCTGGGGCAGGGGCGCGCACAGGGCGGCGCCGGGCGCGAGCAAAACGATCAGGACAAGCGAAACCAGGAACAACCCGCTCAGGCGGCGGGCACCGGCCAATGATGACATGCACTTCCCTCTACAGTTTTGGGTGGGTGGAGCAACAGGCCCCGCCGCAGTTGCTAAATATATGCACTCTGAGCGCGCTTGACAAGATGTGATGCGCAGGCCTTCCCCGGCGGTTCCCTTCCGGCCCGAAAGAGGCTAAACACAAACAAGGCCGCAGCGGGAACGTCCTTCCGGCGCGGCCAAGCCCAAAGGTGGAGTGTCCCATGCCCTTTCCCCTGGCCGTGCTTGTTTCCGGCGGCGGTTCCAACCTGCAGTCCATCCTGGACAAGATCGCCGCTGGCCACCTCGACGCCGAGGTCCGCGTCGTGCTTTCCAACAAGGCCGAGGCCCATGGCCTGACCCGCGCCAGGGACCGCGGCGTGGCCACCTGGAGCCGTCCGCACACGGACTTCCCCTCGCGCCTGGCCTTTGACCAGGAGATGGTCCGCGTCATGGCCGACCATGGCATCAAGGCGGGCCAGGGCGCGGTGGTCCTGGCCGGGTTCATGCGCATGCTGACCCCGGAATTCCTGCGCGCCTTTCCCCAGCGGGTGGTGAACATCCACCCGGCGCTTTTGCCCAGTTTTCCCGGCACCCACGGCGCCAAGGACGCCGCCGACTACGGCGTGCGCCTGGCCGGGTGCAGCGTGCACTTCGTGGACGAGATCATGGACCACGGCCCGGTGATCATCCAGGCCGCCGTGCCCGCCTTTCCCGGAGAGGGAGGCGAGACCCTGGCCGCGCGCATCCTGAGGCTGGAGCACTGCATCTACCCCCAGGCCATCCAATGGCTGGCGAAGGGGCGGCTGGCCATCCAGGGCCGCCACGTCATCGTGAAGGATGCCAAGCCCGCCGCCCTTCATCAAGGCCTGAACCCTTGGATGACCAGCCCAGGCCTGGAAAAGGGCTTCCGCCCCGGCGACAGGATCTCGCCCAAACGCAAATGATCAGCCAAACGGAGGTCCCCATGGCAGCCTTCCGCCTGAGCCTGACGCCTGACGAAAAAGCCTACCTCAAGGAACTGGTGCGCCTGGCCATCGCCGGTCGGCTTTCGGGCCGCGGCCCCACCACCCCGCCCGAGCCGCCCGCCGGTCTTGCCGACGGCGTGCTCCTGCAGCACCTGGGGGCCTTCGTGACCCTCAAACGCGGCGGCGACCTGCGCGGCTGCATCGGCAACCTCATCGGCACCGGGCCGCTCTACCAGATCATCTGGAATATGGCCCTGGCCGCCGCCTTCGAGGACCCGCGCTTCAACCCGCTCACCCCGCCGGAGC
>CAZXZF010000370.1:0-2998 GCA_964645095.1 uncultured Desulfocurvus sp.
GCGGCACGGCCGAGAGGCGCACGGCGAACAGCGTGACCCCGGCGGCCACCAGGTCAAGCCCGCTGTGGGCGGCCTCGGACAGGATGCCCAGGCTGCCGGTGTACAGGCCCGCCGCAAGCTTCAGGCCCGTGAGCAGGAGCGCGGCCAGCACCGAGGACAGCGCGGCGCTTTTCTTTTCCTGCAAGGCCTGGATATCGGTGGTGTACGGAGCATCGATCATGGCCGGACCCTACGCCACGGGAGTCGTCGGCGTCAACGAGGCCATGGCGATGCGTCAGGCCAACGCGCCCGGCCAGGGAGCAGGCAGCCTAAAGCGTTGTATCTCAAAAGCCGATGAGGTATAGTTATCAAATGCGGTAATTGGCCGCGCAAAAAGTCCAAGCGGTCCGGCAACGTGCTGCACCAACAGCACCCGGCAAGGAGTCTCCATGTCCCAGCAGTCTTCGGCCAGCATCAAGGCCCGGCTTGCCGTCTTTGGCCTTGTCCTCGTGGGCGCGGCCAGCGCCCTGTTCGTCGCCGGCTTTTGGCCGGACCAGTCCCTGACTGTGCGCGCGGGCCTGTTCGCCCTGGCGATGCTCGGCGCTGCGGGCCTGCTCTGGACCGTGCACGCCCAGCTGGTGCTGCCCCTGGAGGCCCTGCGCGGCTATGCCCGGGGCATCGCCGGGGGTGCGCCCGCCGCCTGCCCGACGGACGCCATGCCTGCCGAGTTCGCCGACCTGCGCGAGGCCCTGTGCAGCCTGGTGGAGAACCTGGGCAAAGCCGCCGAGGCCGCGCGGGAGAAAGAGGCCCAGGCCGGGCGCGAGGCCGCCGCGACCATGACGGCCCTGGCCGAAAGCCGCGAGAAGGAGACGGCGGTGCAGGACCTGCTTGAGGGCATGCGCGCCGCCTCGGCCAAGGCCAAGGACTCCGCTGACCGCATCTTCGGGGCCGTGCGCGAACTGAATTCGAACATGGAGCAGGTGGGCAGCGACGTGCAGGTGCAGACCGAGCGCGTCACCGCCACGACCACGGCCATGGAGCAGATGAACATGGCCATCCTGGACATCGCCCGCAACACCGGCGACGCCGCCCAGAGCGCCGACCGCGCCAAGGGCAACGCCCAGACCGGGGCCAAGGGCGTGCGCGAGGCCGTGAGCTCCATCGAGCGCGTCAAGGACCGCATCCTGGCCCTCAAGGAGACCATGACCACCCTGGGCAACCAGGCCGAGGGCATCGGCCATGTCCTGGGCGTCATCTCCGACATCGCCGACCAGACCAACCTGCTGGCGCTCAACGCCGCCATCGAGGCCGCCCGCGCCGGAGACGCCGGGCGCGGTTTCGCAGTCGTGGCCGACGAGGTGCGCAAGCTCGCCGAAAAAACCATGACCGCCACCAAGCAGGTGGGCGACTCCGTGCGCAACATCCAGGAGCGCGCCCGGGAGAACGTCGTGGCCGTGGACGCCGCCGCCGGAGATATTGTCGAGAGCGCCCGTGTGGCCGAGGAGTCCGGCCGGTACATGGAGGAGATCGTGAACATCGTGCAGGAGACCGCCATGGAGGTGGCTTCCATCGCCACGGCCAGCGAGGAGCAGTCGGCCACAAGCGAGGAGATCAACCGCTCCGTGGCCGAGGTCAACCAGGTGGCGCGCCAGACCGCGGACAGCGTGGAGCGCTCCACCCGCGTGGTGGTGGAGATCTCGGGCTTGACCGAGGAGCTGGACTCCATCATCCAGGGCATGGCCAGCGGCAAGCTCGCGAGCGTGTCCTCGGACAAGCTCATGACCTGGAGCGAGGACCTGTCCGTGGGCGTCCGGCTCATCGACGAGCAGCACAAGGTGCTGCTGGGGCTCATCAACGAGCTGCACGCGGCCATGCGCTCGCACAAGTCCGACACCGTGCTCGTGGGCGTGGTGCAGCGGCTCAAGGAATACACCGTGAAGCACTTCGGCCAGGAGGAGGAGTACTTCGACCGCTACGGCTACCCGGACACGGCGGCGCACAAGGCCGCCCACGCCAAGCTCGTGCAGCAGGTGCTGGACTTCGAGGCCGGCCTGAAAAGCGGCAAGGCCAAGGTGACCATGGAGATCATGCGCTTCCTCAAGGACTGGCTCATCGGCCATATCCAGGGCACGGACAAGCGCTATGCCCCGTTCCTGAATTCCAAGGGCATCCGCTAGGACGGGATGCCTCCGGCGGCCAGGGGCGCTGCCCCTGGACCCCGCCAAAGGGCATGCATGCCCTTTGGAATCCCCATGACGCCGAAAGGGCTGTTTCAGGAGGAACCTGAAACAGCCCTTTCGGCTTTTGTGAGTCATCTGGAACATCACAGAAGACTTTCTCGTCTTTGCCTTCGCACCAACCCTCTAAAAAAGGGCCAACCGCGCGCGGGGCTTTTGAGCGTCTTCGCTCGAAAACCCGCGCGCATTGATTGCGGCCAGCCAAGCCAAAGCCTTCGCCCTTGCCGCCCCGGCCCAGGCCCCATGGGGGTTCCAAGGGGCCTCAGGCCCCTTGGCCGCCGGAGGCTATTGCCTTCGCCTAGTCCAGGTCCACGGCCTCGGCCAGGTAGTTGCTGAACAGGTGCACCTGCGCGGGCACGTCATGGGCCTTGACGCCGTCGCGGATGCCGTCCTCGCAGTTGTGGCAGGCGACCACGGCCACTTCTGCGCCGGTGGCGCGGATGCTTTCGGCCTTGGCCTTGGCCGTGGCCAGGCGCTTCTGCTTGTACTCGCTCATGAGCCCGTGCCCGCCGCCGGAGCCGCAGCAGTAGGTGTGGTTGCCGTGCGGGTGCATCTCGCGGAAGTCCGCCGCGACGTGGCGCAGCAGCAGGCGCGAGTCCTCGAAGTGCCCGCCGTTGCGGATGAAATTGCAGGAATCCTGGAAGGTGGCGGGCTCCTTGTGGAAGTGCTTTTTGAGCTTGAGCCTGCCCTGCCGGAACAGGTCGGCCCACATCTTCATGGGCGCGACCACCTCGAAGGGGAAGTCCCGTTTCAGCCAGTTCGGTCCCTCAAACTTGAGGGCG
>CAZXZF010000371.1:0-2983 GCA_964645095.1 uncultured Desulfocurvus sp.
CACCTGGACCGCGCCGAACTCTTCCTGCGCGAGGCCGTGCGCCTGGACAGCACCAACCCCCTGATCTGGCGCGTTATGGTGCTGCTGCTCTCGCGGCAGGGCAAGCAGCAGGAGGCCGCGGCCACCCAGGCCAGCGCGCCCAAGTCGCGCCTGGAGCGCCTGGACCGCATGAGCTCCAGCGGCTTCGCAGCCTTGCACGAAGGCCGCCTGCGCGACGCCATGCGCGACTTCCGCCGCGCCGTGACCCTGGATCCCGGCCTGGCCGCCCCGCGCTACGGGCTGGCCTTCGCCCTGGTGGCCCTGGGCAACCCGCGCCAGGCCCGCGAAGAGCTGCTCACCGGCCTGAACCTCGACCCCGCCTTTCTGGACGACCAGGAGCTCGGACGGCTTTTGTCCCGCCATTACGAGCTGGGCGCCCTGGCCGGAGACCTCGCCTGGAGCCAGTACTACGCGCTCAACCTCGCTCCCGCCCGGGCCGGGTTCGAACGCATCCTGGCCACCAGCCCCGGCGATCTGGAGGCCCTGTTCGGCCTCGGCGCCACGGCCTACCTCCAGGGCGACTGGACCCTGGCCGAGTCCTGCTTCGACAAGCTCATGCCGCGCGCGCCCCAGACAGCCCCGTCCTGGGACAAGTGGAGCCACCTCATGGACAAGCTGGGCTGGACCGCCTACCACCTGAAAAAGTACGACAAGGCCCTGCACGCCTTCGACTGGCTGCGCACCTACCACCCGGAGACGCCCTACGCCGCGCCGCTGTCGGGCATGGGCTGGGCGCTTTTCGCCAAGGGCAAGCCCGGCCCGGCACAGGACCTGTTCACGCGCTCGCTGACCATCTTCCCGCGCAATCTCACGGCCATGCAGGGCATGACGGCCCTGAAAAAGGCCCCGGAGACCGACGAGGAAGACATGGACGACGAGCCCGAACCGCTGCCGGTCAAAAAGAAGCTGAAAAAATCCAAACGCGCCGCAGACGACGATCCGGCGTCGGCCAAGAAGTCCAAGAAGAGCGCCAAGGCCGCGCCCAAGGCCAAGACCCAGAAAACGCCTACGCCAAAGGCCAAGGTCAAGCGGTGAACGAGGGCTTGCGCAGGGGCTCCGCCCCCGGACCCGCTGCAAAGACCGCTTGGCACACCCCTCTCCACTGTCCAATTGGCAGGCGCAACTGTGGGGGAAACATACAAGGACTTGTGGATATGCTAGACATGTCCCCTTTGCGCCGACATGTGCGCGTGCCACGTCTCGAGGTGCTCAACGTCCACGCAGACACCCGCGAAGGGCGGTCCGAAAAGCTTGTGGCATGGGATATCGGACTCACCCAGGTGGTCGAAGATGGCCAGGGCACCGCAGAAGTCGTCGTGCTCGGTGTACTGGTTGCAGGTGACCAGGGTGGGCACCCCGGCTAGGCGAGCGGCAGCCACGCCAAGGCCCGAATCTTCGATGGCGAGGCAGTCCGAAGCTCTGATCCCCAGGAACTCCAGCGCCATCAAGTAAACGTCCGGCGCTGGTTTTTTGAACAGCACCGAGTCTCCTGTGAGCACCGCATCCCAGGTTTCGATAACGTCCTTGAGCAGCGTATCTCGCAGGGCGCGCACGTTGGCTTGGCTGGTGGTGGTCACGATTCCCTGGCGCAGTCCCCGCGCAGCCGCCTCGCGCATGAGCCGGGCCACTCCGGGCCGAAGCGTCGCGGCGCCATCCTCCTCCAGAAGCCCGCCGAACAGGACCGTCTTGCGTCTGTGCAGGGCCGCAACGTCCGGCCTTGCGTCCCGCCCATCCGCTTCTGTCCTGGCCTTGGCATAGTGCCGGATGCGCTCCTTGCCTCCGGCCACGGCCAGCAGGCGTCCATATTCCTCGCGGTCCCAGCGCCAACTGAGCCCGGCCTCGGCGAAGGCCAGGTTGAAGGCCCTGCGGTGCAGCTCCTCGCTGTCGACCATGGTCCCATCCACGTCCCAGAGCAGCGCCTGAAGTGTCATGTCACATTCCGTTCCCCTGTTGTTTTGCTGGCGGGAGCGCGACCTGCCGAGGGGGTATCACGCTCCCGCCAGCCAGGTGGGGGGGGCGTTGGTTAAAGGCCCAGGCGCTGCCGCCAGCCGGGGTAGAGCTGGTCGGCGTCGTGGGCGAAGGACTCGAACGCGCGCGCCAGCTCCTTGTGCTCTCGGGCATAGTCGACGAGATCGACGCCAGCTCGCCAAGCATCGTGGGCATGGTGCAGGGAGAGCGCCCCGGCCGTGGGGCCGTCCAGGTGCCCGAAGGCCCCGCCGCCCGAGGTCTGGCAAACGTTGGCGTGGCCCAGGTTGTCAAAGAAGCCGGGCAGGCGCAGGGCGTTCATGCCGCCGGAGATCATGGGCGTGGTGGGCTTCATGCCGTGCCACTCCTGCCGGAAGAACGGCCCGTCGGCCTGGTCGCGTTCCAGCATGTAGGCGATGTCCTTGTCGGCCTGGTCGCCCTCCATCTTGCCGAAGCCCATGGTGCCCGTGTGGATGCCCGAGGCGCCCTGGAGCCGCGACATCTTGGAGAGCACAAAGGCCGTGTAGCCGCGCTTGCTCTGGGGCGAGGTGATGGCTCCGTGCCCGGCCCGATGGTAGTGCAGGAACTGGCCGGGGAAGTTACGGGAAGGAGACGTGGGTGGCCGGGACGACCTCCACCAGGAAGGCCACGTGCGGGGCGTTTTCCCCGAATGTTTCCAGGATGTACTCGGCCCTGGCGATGATTTCGGCCGGATCATCGGCGGTGATGTTGGCCGAGAATATCTTGGCCTGGCCGGTCTCGTTCTGGGCGCGGCGCATGGCGTCGGCCACGGCGCTGATGGTCTGCTTCAGGGGCGCGAAGACTTGGTTTCCCTGGGGCTCGTCGTTCTTGATGAAGTCTCCTCCGAGCCAGAAGCGGTAGCAGGCGTCGGCAAAGGGCGCAGGCCGGAGGCCGAGCTTCGGCTTGACGATGGTGCCAACGATCATGCCGCCGTCCACCTCGGGTCGGCCCAGGATGC
>CAZXZF010000372.1:0-2975 GCA_964645095.1 uncultured Desulfocurvus sp.
GGCTTGGTGATGGTCTCGCGGTAGGCCACGCGGGGCGCGCCCACGTTGGCGTTGACGTTGAACTCGCGCAGCAGGCGGTCAACGATGATTTCCAGGTGCAGCTCGCCCATGCCGGCGATGAGGGTCTGGCCGGTCTCCTCGTTGCCCTTGACGCGGAACGAGGGGTCTTCCTTGGTCAGCTTGGCCAGGCTGGCCGAGAGCAGGTCGCGGTCGGCCTTGGTCTTGGGCTCGATGGCGACCTCGATGACCGGCTCCGGAATGTCCAGGGACTCCAGGACCACCGGGGACTTGAGGTCGGCCAGGGTGTCGCCGGTGGAGACGCTTTTCAGGCCGACGGCGGCGACGATGTCACCGGCCAGGGCGACCTTGATCTCTTCACGCTTGTTGGCGTGCATCTTGAGCAGACGACCGATGCGCTCCTTCTTGCCGCTGCCCGCGTTGACCACGGTGGCGCCGGACTCGATGCGTCCGGAGTAGATGCGCAGGAAGGTCAGGTGGCCGACAAAGGGGTCGGTCATGAGCTTGAAGGCCAGGGCCGCCAGCGGCTTGGTGTCGTCGCAGGGGCACTCGATCTTCTCTTCCTCGTTGTCGGGGTTGATGCCGATCATGGCCGGAATTTCCAGCGGGGACGGCAGGTAGTCGATGATGGCATCGAGCAGGGACTGCACGCCCTTGTTGCGGAAGGCGGTGCCGCAGAGCACCGGGCAGATCTTCATGGAGATGGTGGCCTTGCGGATGCCCAGGACGATCTCGTCCTCGGTGAGTTCCTCGCCGGCGAGGTACTTCTCCATCAAGGCTTCGTCTTCCTCGACCACGGCTTCCAGCATGACCAGGCGCAGCTCGTCGTACTTGGCCTTGAGGTCGGCGGGGATTTCGACGATGTCGAAGGCCACGCCCTTGTCGGCGGCGCGGTCCACGTAGATCACGGCGTTTCCGCGCACGAGATCGACCATGCCCGCGTAGGAGTCTTCGCTGCCGATGGGGATGTGCAGGGGCACGGGCTTGGCGCCCAGGCGGTTCTTGATCATGTCCACGCAGCGGAAGTAGTCCGCGCCGACGCGGTCCATCTTGTTCACAAAGGCGATGCGCGGGACGTTGTAGCGGTCGGCCTGGCGCCAGACAGTTTCGGACTGGGGCTCGACACCGGCCACGGCGTCGAACACGGCCACGGCGCCGTCAAGCACGCGGAGCGAGCGCTCGACTTCCATGGTGAAGTCCACGTGCCCGGGAGTATCGATGATGTTGATGCGGTGCTCACGCCAAAAACAGGTCGTGGCCGCACTGGTGATGGTGATGCCGCGTTCCTGCTCCTGGACCATCCAGTCCATGGTGGCCTGACCGTCATGCACTTCGCCGATCTTATGGGAGACGCCGGTATAATAAAGGATGCGCTCGGTGGTCGTGGTCTTACCGGCATCAATGTGGGCCATGATGCCGATATTGCGCTGCTTCTCGCTGGGGACAACTTTGGACACTGTTCTAACTCCCCGTGACTACCAGCGGTAGTGAGCGAAGGCCTTGTTCGCCTCGGCCATCTTGTGGGTTTCTTCCTTCTTCTTCACGGCGCCGCCACGGTTGTTGAAGGCGTCCAGCAGCTCGCCGGACAGGCGGTCAACCATGCCCTTCTCGCCACGGCCGCGGGAGTAGCTGATGAGCCAGCGGATGGCCAGCGCGCTCTGGCGGTCGGGGCGCACTTCCATGGGCACCTGGTAGGTGGCGCCGCCAACGCGGCGGGACTTCACCTCAAGGTGCGGGCGCACGTTGTCCAGGGCCTTTTCAAAGGCGCGGATGGGATCTTCCTTGCTCTTCTCGCCCAGGGACTCCAGGGCTTCGTAGAAGATGCGCTCAGCGGTGCTCTTCTTGCCGTCGTACATGAGACGGTTGATGAACTTGGCGGCCATGCGGCTGCCGTAGACCGGATCAGGCAGAACCTGACGCTTGGTGATGGGGCCTTTACGGGGCATGGGTACTTCTCCTTCCCGTGCTTTTCGTTACTTCGGACGCTTGGCGCCGTACTTGGAACGGCCCTGGCGACGATCGGATACACCGGCGGTGTCGAGCGTGCCACGGACGATATGGTAGCGGACACCGGGAAGGTCCTTCACGCGGCCGCCGCGAATGAGCACAACCGAGTGCTCCTGAAGGTTGTGGCCTTCGCCGGGGATGTACGCGGTGACCTCGATGCCGTTGGTCAGCCGCACGCGGGCTACCTTACGGAGCGCGGAGTTCGGCTTTTTGGGCGTGGTGGTGTACACGCGCGTGCACACGCCACGGCGCTGCGGACATTCGAGCAGAGCCGGGGTCTTTTTGCGCTTGCCGATCTTTTTGCGCGACTTGCGGATCAACTGGCTGATAGTAGGCATGAACCCTCCGAAAAAGTGCTTATAAACAATGCAAGAGGACCGCTCTTATGCCCAAAGCGGCCTGTTGTCAAGTCCCCTGCCACGTCCCCGGTCACGGGGAAACGGGCGGACGCCCTACTCTGGCGTCCACCCACGGATTATCTGGCGCCCAGGGACGGGCGCATTAAAACGGCTCAATGAGCAGCGGGTCGTCCTCAAGCTCCTCCAGGAACTTGTCCGGGCGCTCGGGCTGCTCGGGCACGCTGATCTCGGCGTCGGCGTACTGGCGATAGCCCGTGCCGGCCGGAATCAGGCGGCCCACGATGACGTTTTCCTTCAGTCCGCGCAGGGAGTCGGACTTGCCCGCGAGCGAGGCCTCGGTGAGCACCTTGGTGGTCTCCTGGAAGCTCGCGGCCGAGATGAAGGAGTCCGTCGACAGCGAGGCCTGGGTGATGCCCAGAACAAGGGTGTCGGCCGTGGCCGGAGCCCCTTCCCTGGCCATGACGGCGGCGTTCTCCTCCATGAAGCGGACCTTGTCCACCTGCTCCCCGATGAGGAAGCTGGTGTCGCCCGGGTCAATGATGCTGACCTTCTTCAGCATCTGGCGCACGATGATCTCGATGTGCTTGTCGT
>CAZXZF010000373.1:0-2961 GCA_964645095.1 uncultured Desulfocurvus sp.
TGACGCACAACTACCTGCGCGCGCACCAGTTCAACGTCTGGTTCGCGCTCATCGCGCCCAGCGTCGAGGCCGTGGAGGCCACCCTGGCTACGATCACGGAGAAGACGGGCGTGCCCATCATGAACCTGCCCGCCAGCACCCTGTTCAAGATCAAGGTGGATTTCAACATGGGCGGCGGCGACTAGCTGCGCACCCGTCAATGACGGGCGCTGCCCGCATGGATTTCATCGAAGGAGCCTGCATGATCCTCTCGCCCTCGCTTCTCTCCTGCGATTTCGCCCGCCTGGCCGATGAACTGGCCGCCCTCAAGGCCGCCGGGATCAAGTGGGCGCACCTGGACGTCATGGACGGCAGCTTCGTGCCGAACATCACCTTTGGCCCGCCGGTCATTAGCGCCATGCGCAAGACCAGCGACCTCTTCTTCGACTGCCACCTGATGATCGACGAGCCGGGCCGCTACATCGACGACTACGCCAAGGCCGGCGCGGACCTCATCTGCGTGCACGCCGAGGCCACCAACCACCTGGAGCGCGTCTGCGCGGCCATTAATCAGGCCGGGGCCAAGCCCGCCGTGGCCCTCAACCCGGCCACGCCCATTGAGGCAGTGCGCTACCTGCTGCCGCAGCTCTCCATGGTGCTCATCATGAGCGTCAACCCCGGCTTTGGCGGCCAAGGCTTCATCCCCTTCTGCCTGGACAAGGTGCGCGAGCTCAAAGCCATGATCGCTGCGGCTGGCGCGTCCACGCTGATCCAGGTGGATGGCGGCGTGACGCTGGACAACTGCGCCGAGCTGGTGTCCGCCGGGGCGGATGTGCTGGTGTCCGGCTCGGCCTTTTTCGGCTTCCCTCCGTACGATGTGCGCCACCGCCAGTTCCAGGAGCGCTGCCGGGGCTGATCCCGCCCCGGTTGCCGCCGCCGCGCAGGTTGCCAAGGCTGGCAAGGCCCGGTATGGAGGGTGAGGATGGGGCGTGCCCCGTCCGAATCCTGCTGGAGGATTTTCATGCTGCGCGCGCCGTCCACACGAATCGGCCCCCGACTTGGCCTTGCCCCTGGCCTCACCCTCTGTCTCTTCCTGGTGCTGACGGGTTGTCTTTTTTCGTTGCCGGCCAATGCAGCGGAGAGGCTCGGCGTGGTGGTGCTGCACGACAAGAGCGAGGCCCCGGAGAAGTACCTGGCAGAGACCGTGCGCCTGTTGCGCAATGTCGGGTTTCTGGTGGAGACGCCGGAGATGCCCTGGTCGCGCAAGCGCGGCTTTGACGCTTCGTACCAGCAGTCCCTGGTGGAGATCGGCCTGGCCGTGGGCGAGCTGCGTTCCAAGGGCGCGGCGCAGGTGGCCATCGTCGGCCACGGCCTGGGGGCCAATGCCGCCCTGGGCTATGCCGCCACCCGGCCTGGCGTCTTCGCCCTTGTAGCCCTGGCCCCGTCCCACGACCCGGAGCGGACCCGGGACATCTTTCTGGCCGATCTGCGCAAGGCGCACCAGATGGTGGTGTCCGGGCGCGGAAGGGAGCGCTCCGCCTTCATGGATATCCGCCATGGCAAGGACTACGACCTGTCCACCACGGCGGAGATCTACCTGAGCTACAGCGACCCGGACGGTCCGGCGGTGATGCCGCGCACCGTGGAGGGCATAAGGCCGCCCGTGCCGCTGCTCTGGGTGGTGGGTTCGAACGATCCGCTCTCGCGTCTGGGCAGGTTCTATGCCTTTTCCAAGGCTCCCGAACACCCGCAGAGCCGCTACGAGGAGATTTTGGCCGACCACGCGGGCGTGCCCGTCGAGGCCGCGCGCATGGTGGCGGAGTGGCTCAAGGATCTTCTGGAAAAGCCGGCAGACAAATAGCCCGCAGCAACAAGGGGCGTGCAGCATGCGCCGATTCCTGGGCCTCTTCTGTCTCCTGCTGTTGACCGCAGCGCTTGCCCCTGTCTCCCTGGCCGTGGCAGCCGATGCCGGTCCCACAGCCGTTGTGGTCCTGCACGGCAAGCAGGGCTCGCCCGACAAGTACGTTGTGGAGTTGGCCACGGCCCTGCGCGCCGCAGGTTTTCTGGTGGCCGCGCCGGAAATGCCCTGGTCCAGGCACCGCGCCTACGACGCGAGCTACCAGGATGCCATGCGGGAGATCGATGCGGTCGTGCAGGAACTGCGTTCCAAGGGCGCTACCAGGGTCGCCGTGGCCGGGCATAGCCTGGGCGGCAATGCTGCCCTGGCCTATGCGGCGCTGCACCCGGACCTGGCCGCAGTGGTGTGTCTGGCCCCGGGGCATAATCCGGAGCGGCCCCGGGTGCGGGACCTGAACACGGAAGAGGTCCGAAGGGCCAGGGAGCTGGTGGCTGCGGGCCGCAGCGGGGAGAGTCTCCGCTTCACCGATACGAACATGGGCCAGACCTTTGGCATGGTCCTCCCGGCCGGTGTCTTCCTGAGCTATTTCGACCCGGAGGGACTGGCGGACATGCCGCAGAACGCGGCGGCCTTGAGCCCCCAGGCGCCGCTTCTGTGGGTGGTTGGGCAGCGCGATCCGCTGGCCAGGCTCGGTCCGGACTACGCCTTTGCGCGCGCCCCGGCCAATCCCTTAAGCCGTTACGTGGAGGTGGACGCCGACCATCTGCACGTGCCGCAGGCAGCGGCAGGGCTGGTGGTGGAATGGCTGCGCGGGCTTGGAGCCACGCGGTGATTCAGGGGACGATGCGCCCCGGATCATTGTAGACCCAGAAGCTGTCGGCCTTGATGTTGCCGATGAGGGTCAGGCCGATCTTGCGCGCCAGTTCCACGGAAAAGCTGGTGGCCACGGCGGTGGAGGCCAGGACCGAGACCCCGATGCGCACGGTCTTGAGCAGGATCTCCGAGGCCACCCGGCCCGTGGACACGATCATCTTGTCGTTGGTCGGCACCCCTTCCAGAAAGCATTCCCCCACGATCATGTCGATGGCGTTGTGCCGACCGATGTCCTCGCGGAAGAGGAGCAT
>CAZXZF010000374.1:0-2919 GCA_964645095.1 uncultured Desulfocurvus sp.
GCGAGCCCATCGCCTTTGCCGTGCGCAAGGGCGACCCGGACTTCGTGAACTTCCTGGACGGCTGGATCCGCGTGGTCACGGACGAGGGCTGGCTGGAGGAACGCCACAACTACTGGTTCCGCACCAACGCCTGGAAGGGCATGGTGGAGTAGCGACCCCGGCATGGCGCGCAACGCCGAAACACTCCGGGCCAAAGCCCTGGCCTCAAGTCTGACCTCCGTGCGAGCCTACGCCCTGGCCCCGGCGCGGATCATCGACCTGGCCGTGCTGCTGTTGGCCGGCGGGGGTCTGGCCTGGCTGGTGCTGCGCGCCCAGGCCGCCCTGCCCTACCATTGGGACTGGTCGGTGATCCCGCAGTTCCTGGTCTACACCGGCGCGGACGGCGCCAGCCACGCCGGGCGCATCCTCACCGGGCTGGCGGCCACCGTGCGCCTGAGCCTCTGGGCCGGGGGGCTGGCGCTCATGCTCGGCACCGCTGCCGGGCTCATGCGCGTAAGCCAGCGCCTGTTCTGGCGGCTGTGCGGCGGCGCGTACGTGCTCTTTGTGCGCAACACCCCGCCCTTGGTGCTCATCTTCCTGTTCTCGTACTTCTTAAGCGGCCAGCTCATCAGCGTGCTCGGGCTGGACAGCCTTGTGGCGGGCCTGCCCGAGGGCTTGCGCCCCCTGGCCGGGGCGCTCTTCGGGCCGCTGGCGCAGATGCCGAGCTTTTTCACCGCCATCCTCACCCTGGCGCTCATCGAGGGCGCATACATGGCCGAGATCGTGCGCGCGGGCGTGCAGTCAATTGAGCAGGGCCAGTGGGACGCGGCCTGCGCCCTGGGTCTCTCGCGCCGGCAGACGCTCATCCAGGTGATCCTGCCCCAGGCCTTCCGGCGCATGCTGCCGCCGCTCACCAGCCAGTTCGTGTCGTTGGTCAAGGACTCGGCCATCGTGTCCGTCATCTCCATCCCGGAGCTGACCTTCCAGGCCCAGGAGCTCGTGAGCGCCACGTACCGCAGCTTCGAGGTCTGGACGCTGGTGCTCGCGCTGTACCTGGCGCTGAACCTGCCCTGCTCGCTGGCCGCGCGCTGGCTGGAGCTCCGGCTGCGGCGGTCGGACAGAGGCTAGGGCAGGGGCTGGGGCAGAGGCTGGGGCAAGAGCCTGTGGTTACACTGCACACCGGAGGCGGAACATGACTTTGACACCGGGCCTGTTTTCGCGCATTAGGAAATTATTCCGAAAGGATGTTCGCCCCGAACAGGAACCGAACCGGGAGAATGCGCCCGCTGGCGCACCCGCAACCACCAAGGAGAACCCCATGGCCCCGGAAGTCAAGGTCTACGCCCTGTCCACCTGCATCCACTGCAAGAACGCCAAGGCCTATCTGGACGAGTGCGGCGTGAAGTATAACTGCGTGCACGTGGACCAGCTCACCGGCGACGAGCGCAAGGCCATGATCGAGGAAGTCAAGAGGCTCAACCCCTCGGTGTCCTTCCCGACCCTTGTCATCAACGGCAACACGCTGATCGGCTTTGACAAGGCCAAGGTCGACGAGGCGCTGGGCAAATGAACGCGCAGCAACTGCATGATGCCCTGAAGAAGCTTCAGGAGCCCAAGGGCTGCCATTTCAACGCGGACGCCTCCATGACCATGGCGCTCATGGAGAGCCTGCTGGTGAACAAGGAGCGGCTGGGGTACATGGCCTGCCCGTGCAGGCTGGCCAACGGCACGTTTGAGGCCGACCGGGACATCGTGTGTCCCTGTGAGTACCGCGAGGCGGACATGCGGGAGTTCGGGGCTTGTTTTTGCGGGCTGTACGTGACAAGCGATTGGAACGCGGGCAAGCGTGAGCATGTGTACGTGCCGGAGAGAAGGCCGGTGGAGAGGATATTGGGGTAGAGGCAAATTCATGGGTAACTGGCAACCATATCATAACACCAGAGCAGCATGAAATTTAACCCTGAAGGGAGTGACAGACTATGACAGGATCAAAGAGCCTTGACATAGTTGGCGCTGGGCAAATTGCAAAAGCTATCCCTGAAAAAGCATGGGTAAAGCTAGTCGATACTGCATGCGTTACATTCCGTGAATCACTAGCCCCAATAACTGCAACTACAAGCGGAGTTGGACGTCTTATTGAAGCTAAGTTTGATAGATTAGTAGACGCAGAGAAAGTATTAGCTTCTGAAAATATGTCTAAAGCAAAAGCAAAAGTCGATGATTCAAATCAAAAGCCAAACGGAATGGCAAAACCTACAGTAATTATAGCCGCTGTTGAATCTTCCGGGTCAGAAACAGACGTAGTAATGCGAGAGTTATGGTCCAACTTATTAGCTAAAGAAATAATATCTGGTTCGGTACACCCAGAATTTCCAAAAATATTGAATAGATTAAGCTCCAATGATGCTCAAGTTCTCGCTCAAATTGCAGAGAAAGAAAAATCATTTAATCCAATAGTAGCAGATTTACTGAATAAGCTTTTCAGTAAATTTTATGAGGGGCTAGACCCAATAACGAAAATATACATCTCAAGCACCATTAAAAACGATAGCTCGTTTACACATGAGCATTTGGCGGACCTCAACCTTATATGCATGCGTGACAAGGCATGGAGAATAACATTAACAGGGAAAAAATTTATCGAAATTGTCAGTGGTTCTTTAGAAAAGCCTGCCAAATAATCTAAACAAGCTACAAGTACACAAACTTCCAGGTTCGCTACATACTACCAACAGAAAAAGCCCCGTTCCACTTTCGCAGAACGGGGCTTCGTCATGTTCGTGCTCCCCTTTACCGGAGGCGCGGGATATCAGCCAGCACAGCCCCTTCTGCTCTCCTCCATCAACCCGCGTATGCGCTCAATGTTCTCCCGCAAGCAGTAGAACAGCTTCGTGTCATTGCCCAGCACCTGGCCGAGCTGCGCGCTGGTCATGCGGCGCT
>CAZXZF010000375.1:0-2910 GCA_964645095.1 uncultured Desulfocurvus sp.
CCGCCGATCTGGAAAAAACCGATGGGGATTTTGTGCGCAGCCTTGTGCATGTACCAGCGCGCCAGGTGCTCCATCTGCTCCGTGCCGTGGCGGATGGCCCCGTGGTGCGGCAAATTCCCGTGCATCACCTCGGACACGAAGATGTTGCCCAGCGTGCAGTCCTCCCAGCCGGGAGTGTAGATGGGCAGGTTCATCTCCTTGGCGGCCAGCACCCAGGAGTGCTCCGCCGGGATCTGGTACAGCTCCGCAACGCCGGGCTCGTCCAGCAAGGCGTAGGCGAACTCCCAGGGGAATTTTGGCTGGCCGGTCTCTGCCGCCTCGCGCCACAGCCGGGCCATGCGCGCCTGCACCTGCCGGAACACGCCCTCGGGAATGCAGGTGTCGGTGACGCGGTTGAAGCCCGCCTCGTAGAGTTCCTTCTCGCCCTCGGGTGAGAGGTCGCGGTAGCCGGGCACCATCTTGTATTCATTGTGGTTGAAGAGATTGAACAGGTCCTCCTCCAGGTTGGCGGCGGTGCAGCAGATGGCGCTCACCTTGCCCTGGCGGATCATCTTGGCGAGGCTCACGCCGATCTCGGCCGTGCTCATGGCCCCGGCCAGGGTCAGGAACATGGCCCCGCCCCGGTCAAGAAGCACCCGCCAGGCCTTGGCCGCGTCCAGGGTCTCGCGGGCGTTGAAGTGGCGGAAGTGGTGTTCCATGAAGGCGGAAATGGAAGGCATGCGAATCTCCTGCAATGGTTGGAAGGTAGGTGAGTCTATGACACGTTCCCGATCCGGGCGCTGGGCATGCCGTCTGCTCCGCGCAGGGCGGCGGAACGCCCGGCCGACAGGCTCTGCGTTTTCGCCAGAGAGAGCGGAAACAGGGCGGCGTCCGCGTCCGCCGGCTTCTTGAACACCGCCACATGCAGGAAGGCGTTGCGGTTCAGGTGGACAGAGAAGGACGCGGCGATTTCGTGACCGTCCGGGCGCATGGCGAGAAGCTGTCTCCAGAGCCGCTCCGCTCCGCAGGTCAGGACCAGGGGCATGGCCAAGATCATGTCGCTCCCGGCACTGGCCCAGCGACTCTCCGCCAAGGAACTGGTGAGCGCCTTGCGCACGCATTTGGTCTTGATGACGCCGCTTTGGCACTCACAGAACCAGGCGTTCGCCACCCCCTCCCAGGCCAGGAGCCGGTCGAGCAGCCCACAGATGCGCGTGTGCGGACCCCTGATCGCGTACACCTTTAGGCACAGGCGCGGATCCAGATGCAAGCGGGTCTTGGACAGAATGATATCACCGCCCTTAAGTTGGATCTCGGACAGTTCCCGCGCCAAACCTTCGGTGTCGCAGTCATAAAGAACGGAAAGCGCGCCGACCATTTTCTTTTGCCTATACCGAGACACCTCCCGATCCAGCCCATTTTGAATCAGATGGCGTATGGCCCCTGTTATGGTTTTGAGCTTGCTGCTCGCGCGGAACCGGTCGATCATTTCCATCTGCTCCGCGTCGAGGCGCAGCCAGAGCTTGGCGCTGTACTTCATGTCCCTTCCTCCTCCTGACGCTCGAGTGGCGCAAGATAGCCACGCGGCGACTTGACCGCGTTCATTATCCCGCATGCGTTGAAGGGCGAGAGTTCATGTCCGTGAAAGCGGTGATGGATTTCATCTGTAGGGTCCTCACCATTTAGAAGCTGACGTGGTAGTTGGCGTAGGCGTTGACGCCCGGCTCGCGGTAGACGTTGCCGCGCGCCGTGGTGAGGTAGTTCGTGTAGGAGGCGTTGCCAATGTTGTTCACGCCCACGGTGATGTCGTGCGAGAGCCCGCCCGCCTCCAGCTTGTACCCGGCGCGCGCGTTCAAAATGGCCCAGGCCTGGCTGTTGTGTGTCTCGGACGGAGTGTTGGTCTGTTCGGCGGCCCACTGGCTCTCCACCGCCCACCACCAGGGGCCGATGGTTTGCTTCACGCCCAC
This sequence comes from uncultured Desulfocurvus sp., assembly GCA_964645095.1. GTDB lineage: Bacteria > Desulfobacterota > Desulfovibrionia > Desulfovibrionales > Desulfovibrionaceae > Humidesulfovibrio. The sequence goes on from CAZXZF010000375.1 coordinate 1,947, forward strand.
CAGGCCGGAGAGCGGGGCCACGAACGGCAGCCATGTGGCGTGGGTCTCGTCGCGGCCGTAGGTGTAGGCGGCGTTGGCGTAGCCAGTCCAGCCGCTGGCGAAGTCCCACTCCACGGACTGCTCCACGCCCAGGAGCGTGGCCGCGCCGATGTTCACCATCTTATAGTTGCCGCCGCCTGTGGATTCTTTGGTGATGAAGTTGTCGATGAAGTTGGCGAACACGGCGGAGGTCAGGCGCAAGCTCTCGCCGCCGCGCTTGAGCGAAAGCTCGAAGAAGCGCGTCTCCTCGCTCTTGAGGTTGGGGTCGCCCAGCTCGAACTTGCCGCCGCCGAGTGCGATGCGCTTGTACAGCTCCAGGATGTTGGGCGTGCGGTAGCTGGTGGCGGCCATGACCGACGCGCTCCAGGGGTCGCTGAAGGCGTAGGTGAGGCCCGCGTGCGCGCCCCAGTTGGCGTCGTTCTTCTCGCCGCCGGAGCCGGAAGTGACGGTGCCGCCGCCGTTGGTGATGTGCACGGAATCGGCCCGGCCGCCCAGGTTCAGCGTCCAGGCCGGGGCGAGCTTCCAGTCGTCCTCGGCGAACACCCCGGCCACGAGCTGGCTCGAGTCAGGCACGGGCATGGCGTAGGTGAGGACCCCGGCGGTGCTCATGACCTCGGCGCGGGAGCGCATGTCCCAGTTGGACGCCTCAATCCCGGCCACAAGGGTATGCTCGTCGAGTGCGAACACGTTCTTCCAGCGGCCGTTCAGGGTCTCGTGGGTGCCGGAGGGCTGCTGCCAGGCCACGGTGCCGGAAGTGTAATTGTCGATGCGCGGGTAGCGGGTGAGGAGCTGCCAGGACAGGTCGAGTTGCGATTCGGTGAGGGCCAGGCCCTTGGGCGTCCAGGTGTGCACCAACTGGAGCATGCGGCGGTCGTTTTCGCGCAGGGTCACGTCGGCGTTCACGGGCAGGCCTTTCGAGTTGCCG
>CAZXZF010000376.1:0-2890 GCA_964645095.1 uncultured Desulfocurvus sp.
TTGAACGCCAGCCCCGAAAAGCCGCGCCAGGCCATCCGCCTGGACCAGGCCCTGTGCCGGGGCTGCGGGGCCTGCTTCCTGGCCTGCAAGAACGGCGGGCTGACCATCAACTGGCAGACCGACGTGGCGGCCTTCCTGGAGCGCATGATGGAGTACGCGGCCGCGCTCCTGCTCTCGCGCCCGAAGCCCAGCCTGCACGTGACCTTCGTCACCTCCGTGACCCCGGACTGCGACTGCATGGGCTTCTCCGACGCGCCCATCTGCCCGGACATCGGCGTGCTGGCCTCCCTTGACCCCGTGGCCATCGACCAGGCGGGCATCGACCTGGTGAACCGGGCCGAGCCCCTGTGGCCCAGCCACCTGCCCCTGGGCCTCAAGGCCGGGCAGGACAAGTTCCTGGCGATCCGGCCCGGCCTGCCCCCGGCCATGGGCCTGGACTACGCCGAGGCCCTGGGCCTGGGCAGCAGGCAATACGAGCTGGTGGCCCTGTAGCAAGGCGGGCGGGCGCCGGGCAAGCCTACCGGCAGGAATCCGGCGACCCCCTTGACGCGTCTGCCCACTGGGCGCACAATGCAAGGATACTCGCCCCCCCCTTGGCGCAGCCCCTAACCTCGGAGGTGCCGACATGCGCATCGAACAAATCATGCGCCACGACCCCACCCGCGTGGGCCCGGACGAGCCCGTGGCGCAGCTCATCGCCTGGTACGCCAACCCCGGCAACCGCTCGCGCTACACCTATGTGGTGGACAAGAAGGGCGTGCTGGTGGGCGTGGTGACCATGATGGAGGTGCTGGGGCTGTTCCTGCCGCCGGAACTGGTGGACGGCCACGAGCGCGGCGAGAGCACCGAGCCTGAAGTCATCCACAAGGTTCTGGGCTCCCTCAAGACCAACAAGGACAAGCCCGTGCGCGACATCATGCGCTCCGACCTGCCCACGGTGCGCGCCTCGGACTTCTTCTTAAGCGCGCGCAAGCTCCTGCGCGAACGCCAGATCACGGCCCTGCCCGTGGTCGACAGCCAGGGCGTGCTTGTGGGCGAGGTCACGCGGCGCGTGCTCATCCGGCTCCTGGACAGCATCCTGCGCGACCCGGACCTGTTTGAGCTCAAGAAGGACAGCAAGCAGCTCTTCGAGACCACCAGCGAGTTTTTCATCGGCTAGGGAGGCCTGCCCCCCATCACGCGAAGGGTTCCTGTCATCGGCGCAAGGCTGCCGAGGACAGGAACCCTTCACTTTGGGCGGTCATGGGGGAGCGGCTTGGCCCTCTCGACAACCCTCTCCCCCCCCTCTAAAAAGGGCCAACCGCGCGCGCGGCTTTTGAGCGTCTCCGCTCGAAAACCCGCGCGCATTGTTCGCAGCCAGCCCAGCCGCCGCCTTTGCCCCGGCCACCCAGGCCCAGGCCAATGGGGAGTCCAGAGGGCCTCAGGCCCTTTGGCGGGGTCCAGGGGCAGCGTCCCTGGCCGCCGGAGGCTATTGCCAGCTCCTACCCCAGCAGGCCGCCGGGCCGAGTCAGGCCGAGGGCCTGGTACACGCGTTTCATGTCCAGGTGCTGGCGCAGGGCTGCGGCCAGGCGTTCCAGGGCCGGTTCCAGGCCGAAGCGGGTCTGCGGGTCGTTTAGTGGCTTGAGGCCCTTGACGCGCCGCAGGTCATCGAGAAAGGCGCGCCGGAACAGGTCCTCGTCGAACACGCCGTGCAGGTAGGTGCCCCAGACCCGCGGCAGGGCGCTGCCCGAGTCGCTCTTTTTGCCTTTCTTGGCCGCCCCGGTCGCCGTTTCCAGGCCGAAGCTCAGCGCCCGGCCCGAGGCGTCCTGGGCCAGGGGCACGGCGCGCGGGCCGGGGCCATCCACAATCCCGGTCTGGCCGTGGTGGATCTCGTAGCCGCTGAGGGCCGTCCCGGTGCGCAGGCAGGTGGCGCTCATGCGCGTGAGGGTCTTGGCGCGTTCGAGCACGGTGACCAGCGGCAAGAGGCCGAAGCCGTCCGCGCTTTTCTGTGTCGACTCCAGGCCCAGCGGGTCGTCCACGCGCAGGCCGAGCATCTGCAGGCCCGCGCAGATGCCGATGACCCGGGTGGCGTCCGGCAGGCCGCGCAGGGCCGCGGCAAAGCCCGCGCCGCGTAGCGCCCGCATGTCCTCGATGGTGTTCTTGCTGCCGGGCAGGATCACGGCGTCCGGCTGGCCCAATTCTCTGACATCACGCACCAGGCGCAGGCGCACGTCGGGCTCGGCGGCCAGCGGGTCCAAATCATTGAAGTTGCTGATGCGCTGCGGGACCACAACCGCGATATCCAGAGAATCCGGGCGCTTGTCGTTCTGGACCGCAACGGTGTTGCGGATGCCCAGGGAGTCCTCCTCGGGCAGGGACAGCCCCTGGGTGGACAGGTCGGACAGCCAGGGCACCACGCCGAGCACGGGCCGACCGGTGCGGCGGTACAAAAAGTCCAGGGCCGGGGCGAGGATGCTGGCGTCGCCCCGGAACTTGTTCAGCACATGGCCCACCACCAGGGCGCGCTCCTCGGGGTCCAGGATGTCAAAGGTGCCGGAGAGCGCGGCAAAGACCCCGCCCCGGTCGATGTCGCCCACGAGCAGCACCTTGGCGCCCGCGTGCCGGGCCATGGCCATGTTCACGATGTCCTGGTGCTTCAGGTTGACCTCGGCCGGGCTGCCCGCGCCCTCCAGGACCATGAGCCCGTGCTCGGCTGCGAGGGAGTCGTAGGCGCTTGTGGCCGCGCGCCAGGCCTCGGGCTTGTAGGCGTGGTACTGCTGCACGTTCATCTGGCCCACGCTGCGGCCCAGGATGACCACCTGGGAGCCGGTGTCGCCGGTGGGCTTGAGCAGCACCGGGTTCATGCGCGCGTCCGGGGTCAGGCGGCAGGCCTGGGCCTGGGTGGCCTGGG
>CAZXZF010000377.1:0-2873 GCA_964645095.1 uncultured Desulfocurvus sp.
GCGTGGTCTTCAACGAGATGAAGGGCGCCTACTCCTCGCCCGAGAGCCTGCTCTCCGAATACTCCCAGCGCGCGCTGTTCCCGGACACCTGCTACGGCCTGGATTCCGGCGGCGACCCGGAGCGCATCCCGGACCTGACCTTCCAGCAGTTCATGGACTTCCACGCGCGCTACTACCACCCGTCCAATTCCTATGCATTTTTCTCCGGTGATGACGATCCCGAAAAGCGCCTGGCCCTCTTGGACGAGGTCTTCTCGCAGTTCGAGCCGGCCCTGGAGGCCGCCGCCACCTCGGCCATCGCCCTGCAGCCGCCCTTTGCCGCGCCCCGGCGCGCCACGCATCCCTACGCGGCCGACGCGGCGGATGACGGCGACGACGAGCCCCGCGCCATGTGCACCGTGAACTTCGGCCTGCCCGATTTCGCCGGCAGCCCGGACAACCCGGCCTCTTCTGTAGAAGGGGGGCCGGACCTGAGCCTGGGCCTGGGCGTGCTGGAGCACGTGCTCATCGGCCTGCCCTCCTCGCCCCTGCGCAAGGCGCTCGTCGACTCCGGCCTGGGCGAGGACCTGACCGGCGGCGGCCTGGAGACCGACCTGCGCCAGATGGCCTTCTCCGTGGGCCTCAAGGGCATGGCCGCCGCCAGCGTGGCCGAGGCCGAGGCCAAGGCCATACAGGTCGAGGACCTGGTGCTCGCCACCCTGCGCGAACTTGCCGATACCTCGAATGGAGGGGGCCTGCACGCCGACGACATCGAGGCCGCCATGAACAGCGTGGAGTTCGACCTGCGCGAAAACAACACCGGCAGCTACCCGCGCGGCCTGGCCGTGTTTTTTGAGGCCCTGTCCACCTGGCTCTACGGCGCGGACCCGCTCATGCTGCTGCCCTTCGAGGGGCCGCTTTCTCGCCTCAAGGCCCGGCTGGCCGCAGGCGAGACCGTGCTCGAAGACCTCATCCGCTCGCAGTTCCTGAACAATCCGCACCGCGCCCTGGTGACCCTGGTGCCGGACCATTCCTTGGGCGCAGCCCGCGAGGCCGCCGAACAGGCGCGCCTGGACGCCGTGCGCGCCGCCCTCTCCCCTGCGGACCTGGAGCGCCTGGTGGCCGATACCCACGCCCTGCGCGCACTCCAGGAGGCCCCGGACTCCCCCGCCGACCTGGCGCTCATCCCGCGCCTGACCCTCAGCGACCTGCCGCTCAAGAACGCGGCCATCCCGCACGAACGCACCACCCTGGCCGGAGCGCCTGCCCATTTGCACGAGCTGCCCACCAGCGGCATCGTGTACCTGGACCTGGGCCTGGACCTCTCGGCCGTGCCCGACCAGCTCGTCCCCCTGGTGCCCATCCTGGGCCGCGCACTGCTCGAAATGGGCACCAAACGCACCAGCTTCGTGGACCTGACGCGCAAGGTCGCCATGACCACCGGCGGCATCTGGCCGCAGTCCTTCGTGTCCACCGTGCGCACACCCGACGGCTCCTGCGCCGCAGAACCCTGCCAGCTCATGTTCCTGCGCGCCAAGGCCACCGCCGAACGCACCCCGGCCCTGCTCGATATCCTGTCCGAGGTGCTGCTCGAAGCGGACTTCTCGGACACCGAACGCCTGGGCAAGATCGTGCTGGAAACCAAGGCCCGGCGCGAACACCGGCTCATCCCCGCCGGACACGCCCTGGCCGCCTCGCGCCTCAAGGCCAGGTTTGGCGCGGCCCAGGCCGTCAGCGAGGCCATGCAGGGCCTGACCGGCTTCTTCTACGCGCGCGAGCTGGCCAGCCGCATGGAAACAGACCCCGAGAGCGTGGTCCGCGACCTGCGCACCCTGCTCGGCCTCATGCTCCGACGCTCCAGGCTGGTGACCAACATCACCGCCGACAGCCCGGCGCTCAATGACACCGCCAAACGCCTGGACAGCCTGCTGGCCAGCCTGCCCGACACCGACCTGCCCGCCGCAGCGCGCGCCCTGCCCAACCTGCCCGCGCGCGAGGGCCTCATCCTGCCCGCACAGGTCAACTACGTCTGCACCGGGGCCAACGTGAAGGCCCTGGGCTTTGCACCCGGCGCAGCCGCCGCCGTGGTGTCCAAGTTCCTGCGCGCAGGCTACCTCTGGGAACGCGTGCGCGTGCAGGGCGGAGCCTACGGCGCGGGCGTGTCCTACAGCCGCACCAGCGGCAACCTGACCTTCACCTCCTATCGCGACCCGAACCTCACGCGCACCGTCAAAGCCTTCGCCGCCGTGGCGCCCTACCTCGCCAGCCTGGACCTCGACGCCTCGGAACTGGAAAAGAGCATCATCGGCTCTGTGGGCGACATGGACCACTACCTGCTGCCCGACGCCAAGGGCTTCACCGCGCTGGCCCGCGACCTCACCGGCGAGGACGACGACTACCGCCAGGCCGCGCGCGACGCCATCCTCTCCGCCGGACCCCGGGACTTCCGCGAATTCGGCGAGGCCGTACACGCCGCCACCACCCAAGGCTGCATCGTCATCGCCGGCGGACGCGAAGGACTCGCTGGCAGCGGCCTGGACCTGACCCTGACCAAGGTGCTGTAGGCCAGGGGCGCTGCCCCTGGACCCCGCCAGAGGGCCTGAGGCCCTCTGGACTCCCCAGAGGGCCTGGGCCGGGGCGGCCTGGGCAGATGCCTCGGCCTGGCTTGGCCCTGGCAATGTGCGCGGGTTTTCGAGCGAAGACGCTCGAAAGCCCCGCGCACGGTTGGCCCTTTTTGAGAGTGGGGGAGAGGTTTACTCGCCTGGGCGGCTGGCCCGTTCTTGAAACATCGCCGAACGGACCAAGAAAAAAGACACCCTCTCGTGACTCCCCATGACTCTCCCCTGGCCCACACAAGCCGAAAGGGCTGTTTCAGGTTCCTCCTGAAACAGCCC
>CAZXZF010000378.1:0-2863 GCA_964645095.1 uncultured Desulfocurvus sp.
CCGGCTCGCCGAATCTGCTCCAGGCCCTGGCCCAGGCCCAGACCCTGGTGGCCGGGGCGCCGCTGCGCCAGTCCCAGTCCGCGCCCAGCCGCCAGGACGAGCTGCCCGTGCGCTTCCTGGCGCTCTCGCCCGCCAAGGGCGAGCCCCTGCCGCTCTCCGGGCTGGCGGCAAGCATGCAGGACGTGTCCCTGGCCGTGCTGACCCGGGTGCCTGCCGAGGACCTGCCGCTTGTGGCGCATCTGCTCTCGCTCTATGGGGTGCCTTCGGTGCTGGCCGCGCAGGATTTGAGCCCTACGGGCTTCACCGAGCCCTTCCTCCTGGCCTACGGCGAGGCCTCCGCCGCCAGCGCCCGGACCCAGGCCCAAGGCAGTGTGAAGGACGGCGCGCCCTGGCTGCTCCTGGGCGATCCGGGCCTGAACGTCCAGGAGGCCGGGGCCTTTGCCGCCAGCCAGTTCACGCGCTACGTGCGCTCGGGCCTGGAGGACTTCAGGGCCGGACGCCACCCCCAGGCCCTGTCCCTGTTCGAAAACGCCCTGCGCGTGGCGCGCTCGTCTGATCCGTCCGGTCAGTTCAGCAAGCATCTGCCGGACCTCTTGTCCTATGGCCGGGAGAGCGCCTACGCCTCGGAACAGTTCGACAAGGCCCTGGCCTTTGCCAGGGAGCTGGCCCTGCTGGTGGCCAAGACCAGCCCGGACACCCCGGCCCAGGCCGAGGCGCTCATGCGCCTGGGCCTGGTCCACGCGCGCATGGAGCAGTATGCCCAGGCCATCCCGGCCCTGCAGCAGGCGGCGGAGATGCTGGCCAACCTGGAGCTCGCGCCCAGGGAGATCGAGGCCCTGTCAAGCCTTGGGGCGGTGCTCGAAAACGCCATCCAGTACGACCGCGCCCTGACGCAGTTCGAAGGCGCGGCCAAGCTGTCCAGGAAGGCCGGGGCCAGGGAGCTGGTGGCCAAGCAGTACATGAGCATCGGCCGCATCTTTGACCTGCGGCTGTCGCAGTACGCCCAGGCCCGCGAGGCCTACGGCGAGGCCCTGGCCATCTACACCGCGCTCGGCCGCAAGGCCGAGATGGCCCAGGCACAACTGGACATCGGCCGCTGCGCGCGGCTCATCGGCAACTTCACCGAGGCCGAGACCAGGTATGCCGACGCCCTCAAGCTGGCCGGGCCGGACAAGGCCACGAACAAGGACAACGACCGCCTGCGCGCGCGCATCATCATCGAACAGGCCAACAACGCCTGGCAGCAGGCGCGCTTCCAGCAGGCCTTCGACCTGCAGCGGCAGGTGCTGGGGGCCGCCGAGAAGAACGGCTGGGTGCTGGAGCAGGTCATCGCCCGCAACACCGCCGGGCTGTTGTGGTGGAGCCTGGGCGACCACGACCGCGCCGTGCGCGAGCTGGACGCGGCCCTGCCCCTGGCCCAATCCCTGCGCATCCGCAAGGACGAGGTCGCCACCACCCTGAACAACCGCGGCCTTGTGGAGCGCGACATGGGCCGCTACCCGTTGGCGCTCAAGACCCTGGGCGAGGCCCTCAGCATCGACCGCGAGATCCGCTCGCGCTGGGCCATCGCCTATGACCTGCGCAACATCGCGCAGACCTTCATCCGCATGGGCGACCCCAAGAAGGCCCTGCCGCTGCTGGACGAGGCCCTCGCCATCGTGGCCGCCACCGGCAACCGCATCAACCAGACCAAGATCCTGCTGGCCCAGGGCGAGGCCAACCTGCTGTTGGGCAACGCCGACAAGGCTCACGCCGCCTTCGCCCAGGCCGACGAGCTGGCCCGCGGCATGGGCCTGCGCGACAGCCAGTGGCGCGCCCTGCACGGCCTGGCGAGGCTGGATGTCAGCGCGGGAAAGAGACAGGAGGCCAAGGCCCTGCTCAACCAGGCCGTGGACGTCATCGAGGCCATGCGCTCCGAGCTCAAGGTGGACCAGCTCAAGGACGGCTTCATCGCCGACAAGGCCGTGGTCTACGAGGACCTGGTGACGCTTTTGGCCGACATGGGCGAGGTCGCCGAGTCCTTCCGCACGGCCGAGCGCTCACGCGCCCGCAACCTCATCGACCTGCTGGGCAACAAGCGCCGCGCCCCGCAGCGCAAGGAGGACCAGGCCCTCTACGACCGCATCAGCGCCGTGCGCACCCGCCTGCACGAGCAGGAGTCGCTGCTGGCCAGCGCCCAGGGCAAGAACGAGCGCGAGGTCTACGCCAAGGGCGCCAGGCGCCTGCAGGACGACTACCGCGACATCCTGCTGGAGATCCAGGCCAACCGCCCGGACATCGCCAGCCTGGTCAGCGTGAACCCGCTGACCCTGCCCGAGGTCCAGAAGATGCTCGAACCCGGCGTGGCGCTGCTGGCCTACTACGTCACGGCAAGTGAAATCCTCTGCTGGACCGTGGACCGGGAGCGCGTGGACCTGACGCGCACGCGCCTGGGCCGCGACACCCTGGGCAAGATGGTCCTGACCTACCGGCGCATGCTCCAGAACCTGGAGCCTGTGGAGGCGCACTCGAAAGAGCTCTACAAGCTGCTCCTGGCCCCGGTGCTGCCGGGGCTCACGGGCGTGAAGGCGCTCGGCATCATCCCCCACGACAGCCTGCACACCCTGGCCTTCGCCACCCTCGCCGACGGCGAATCAAGCCTGCTGGACCGCTGGCCCCTGTTCCAGCTGCCCAGCGCCAGCGTCTTCAAGTTCACGCTCGAGCGGCGCAAGGTCGAACGCAACACCAAGGTGCTGGCCGTGGGCAATCCGGACCTGCACGACCAGTCGCTCGAACTGCCCTTTGCCGAGCGTGAGGTGGGCTCCTTGGCCTGGAACTACCCGAACATGACCGCGCTGACCCGCGACAAGGCCACCAAGAGCTG
>CAZXZF010000379.1:0-2852 GCA_964645095.1 uncultured Desulfocurvus sp.
CCTGGGTGCGGTGGCAGCAGCGCGGCACGCCCTTGTGCATGAGCACGGCGTTGGCTCCGCCTTCGACGATGGCCTTCACGGCGCTGTGCATGTTGACGATGCCCCCAATGGGGCCAACGGTGGTGCCGTGGTCCATGGGCACGATGATGGCGCGTTTGGTGTTGCGGTCGATGATGCGTTCCAGCCTGATGGCTTTGCCGAGATGCATTCCGGGCCTCCTGTTGATGGTCAGGGATGTCGCTTGGTAGACATGCCCAGCGCCTCGGCAGAGGGCTGGGAAGTGAGCGCGCACTCTCGCGCAGTTCAGGGCCAAGGGCCGGACGATCCGGTCCGTGGCGGCGGAAAACGTGAATATTTCTTCACGCGGATTTTGGGCCCAGCCCGCTTCGCGCTCCAGGTTGCCGTTGCGCTGGTCCGGGGGGGAGCGCGCCAGGTGCGGGCGGGCATGCCGGAGGGGAGTGGAGGAGGGGGAGGGATTTGAACCCCCGGACGGTTACCCGTCAGTGGTTTTCAAGACCACCGCCATAGGCCGCTCGGCCACCCCTCCGTCCAGCCCCGATTTCGGCTTGAGCAGCCGTCATCCGTGGCGCTGTGGACGTTGCCAAAAGCCTGCCGCCAAGTCAATGCGGACAGAAACGTGCCGAGGGCGGAAATATGGTGCGTATCCTGTTGCAATTCTCATCGCTTTTTGGTGAAATACAATTGTGTGTAAAGTTCGGGCCGATACGGGCCGATGAGCAGGAGACGCACTGCGCGCCGACCAAAAATGGAAGTTTCGTCAACTCATCTGTATCTACGCTTTTGGCACCAAGGAGCCGCCCATGAACGCACAGCAGAAGAGCATTGCCCCGGCCACCGCCATCTGGGTCGTCGGCGTGGTCGCCGCAGCCTTTGTGGTGGCGGCGCATTTTGCCGCCAACCAGTGGCTGGCTCTGGGTCTGGCTGCGCTCCTCGTGGCCCTGGCCGCCTACCTGGCGACCAGCCAGGGGCCGGGAACCGACGGGCTGAAAGCCGGTCTGCTCAGGCTCCTCGCGCGCAAGCGTGACTTTCTCTTCGATGAGGTGAACTCCTGGCGGTCCCAGGGAGAGCTGGCGGCCCTGGTGGCCGAGGTGGTGGAGTACAACATGCACCGCCGCGAGTACTACCGCGGCGCGGTGCAGGGAGTGGGCACGCCGTTTCTGCTCTGCGATTCCACGGGGAGCATCACCCATGTCAGCGCCAGTCTGCTGACCATGCTCAAAAAGATGGACAAGGACGTCATGGGCAAGACCGTGTCCGAGGCCTTCTATGGCGGCAAGGGCAGCACCTTCACCGAGCAATGCATGACCACCTCAAGCAATCTGGCCGAGGAGCACAGCCTGAAGCTCTGGGACGGCCGGACCATGGATGCGTTCGTCTATGTGAACTGCATCCTGGACATCAGCGGCAAGGTGGTGGGTGCTGTGGTTTGCCTGGCTGACTTGAGCAAGACCAAGGAGCAGCAGGCCATCCTCTTGCAGCAGCAGTCCCAGATGCTCCAGGTGGGCAACTCCATCAACGACATGGCCCAGCACGTTGCCTCGGCCTCGGAGGAGCTGTCCGCCTCTGCCGACGAACAGGCGCGCGGCGCCCAGCGTCAGAAGGCCCAGACAGAGTCCGTGTCCACGGCCATGGAGCAAATGACTGCAACGGTGCTTGAGGTCGCCCAGAACGCCTCCCAGTCCTCCGAGGCCGCAGCCACGGCAAGCAAGGCCGCCACGGACGGCGTGCAGCTCGTGCGCGAGAGCGTCACGGGCATCAACCTGGTGGCCGACTCCTCGCGCAAGCTGGCCCAGGTGCTGGGGCAGCTCGACTCCCAGGCCGCCGAGATCGACCGCATCATCAATGTCATCAACGACATCGCCGACCAGACCAACCTGCTGGCGCTCAACGCCGCCATTGAGGCCGCGCGCGCGGGCGACGCCGGACGCGGCTTCGCCGTTGTTGCTGATGAAGTCCGCAAGCTGGCCGAGAAGACCATGACCGCCACCAAGGAGGTGGAGAACTCCATCCGCGAGATCCAGGAGCGCTCCCAGCACGCCGTGACCACCATGCGCGAAACCGAGCGCCAGGTGGTGGTCAGCACGGATCTGTCCAACCGCACCGGCCAGGCCCTGGAAGAGATCATGCACCGCATTGATGATGTCACCATGCGCGTGGCCCAGATCGCCACCGCCGCCGAGGAACAGTCCGCCGCAGCGGAAGAGATCAACAAGAATATCGAGGAGATCGCGGGCATCGCCAGCGAGACGGAGGAGGGCGCCGGGCAGGCCGCCAGCGCCACGCGCGACCTGGCCGAGCTGTCCCAGAACCTGCTGCAGATGTCCATGACCTTCACCGCCAACAAGGCCGACGCCACCAAGCTGCGCGCCTCCCAGGGCCAGATGAAGGGCATCCTGCCCAAGATCATGCTCGACTTCGTCAAGGTCAGGTACGGCGACGGGATGCACGCCAAGGTCTCGGGCGAGCTTGGCAACCCGGTTTTCATGCCCGCCCAGAGCTATCCCGAGCAGGTGTTGAGCCAGATGGCCGAGATCGTGGCCCGGGAGACCCGCAAGGACCTCAAGGCGGTGTTCGTGGACCTGGGCAAGTACACCATCGGCCAGTTCAACAAGCTGTACAAGCCGTACTTCAAGGCCAAGACCTTGAGGGAATTCTACCTGACCATGAACGACACGCACGCGGCGCTCACCAAGGCCAATCCGGGCATTGTCCCGCCCAGGTTCAGCTATGAGGAGCGGGGCAACAAGCTGACCATGATCTACAAGTCCAGGCGCGGGTACCACCACTACTTCGAGGGCATCCTGCGCGGCGCGGCCGAGCACTTCAAGACC
>CAZXZF010000380.1:0-2836 GCA_964645095.1 uncultured Desulfocurvus sp.
TTTCTGGCCGACCACTGCATCATCCGGGCCTCGGCGCTGACCTTCACCACCATCCTGTCCATCGTGCCGCTTCTGGCCGTGGCCTTCGCCATCTCCAAGGGCTTTGGCCTGCAGAACGCCGAGTTCTTCCGCGACTTCCTCATGGGCGTGTCCGCCGGGCGCACCGAGGTGGTGGACAAGATCCTCCAGTACATCGCCAACACCAACGTCAAGACCCTGGGCTGGATGGGCGTGGGCGCGCTTCTGCTCACCGTGTTCACCACCGTGGGCAACGTGGAGCGCGCCTTCAACACCATCTGGGCCGTGAAGGTCGGCCGCACCAACTGGCGCAAGTTCACGGACTTCTTCTCCATCATCGTCATCTGCCCGCTGGTGGTGCTCATCGCCGCCAGCTTCACCGTGGCCGTGCAGAAGACCGACGTGGTGCACGCCTTCGTCGCCAATCCGGCCTTCGAATGGCTGGAGAAGCTGCTGCTCAAGGGCATCTCCCTGGCCCTGGTCTGGGTGGGCTTCACCTTCGCCTACGCCTTCATCCCCAACACCCGGGTCAAGCTCAAGTCTGCGGCCATGGGCGGCGTGGTGGCCGGCACCCTGTGGCAGATCGCCCAGTGGGCCTACATCAACTGGCAGATCGGCTTCACCAAGTACAACGCCATTTACGGCAGCTTCGCCCAGCTCCCGCTGTTTCTGATCTGGCTGTACATCAGCTGGGTGCTGGTGCTCCTGGGCGCGGAGATCTCCTTTGCCGCCCAGCGTGTGCACGCCTTCGTGCGCCGCGGGTTGTCCGAGGGCCTGAGCCCGCTCTCGCGCCAGAAGACCGCCGTGCTGGGCCTGGCGCACCTGGCGGGGCGCTTCCAGGCCGGGCTGGCCCCGCAGACCCTGTCTGAGACCGCCCAGGACCTGCGTCTGCCCGAGGACGTGCTGGGCGGGGTGCTGGGCATTTTGACCGAGGCGGGCATGGCTGTTGAGATCGGCGATGAGGAGTTGCGCGGCTTTGGCCTGGCGGTGTCTCCGGAGCTGATCCGCATGGCCGATGTGGCGCAGGCCGTGCTGGAGTGCGGGGGCGGGGACGAGTGCAGCATGCTCATGGCCGACGACGGCCGCGTGGACGCCCTGTTCTCGGCCTTTGGCCAGGCCGTGCGCGAAAGCCGGGCCAACGTGACCCTGGCCGAATTTGTGCGCAAGGACGCGGAAGCGCTGCTGGTGGAGAAGATGCTGTCCGGGGGCGGGGCTTAGGGCGTGTCTCTGAAAAGCGTCTTTTGCCCCCTGGACATTGTCGGAAGCCGATTTTGGTCCAGGGCTGTACAGTCAGAGTACTATCCCTGGCCTAAAATTGGCTTCGCTCCTCGCCAGAGAACAAAATCCATCTTTTAGAAACAGGCCCTAGTAGGAAAACGGGTACTTGCGCCCGTCCTTCTCGTAGGTCTTGGTCTTGTCGAAGTCGAAGTCCAGAAGCTCCAGGTCGTGCCCCTTCTTCGGCTTGCGCGCCAGGCGGCAGGCCACGAGTCCCAGGGCGATCACCGCGCCCAGCACCCAAAGAGAGAGTTCGATCATGGTGGTGTGCTCCTCCGCTTTACCGCCCTGCGGCGTACTGCGTCACTACACCCCAGGCAGGGTGCGCTGTCAATGGCTTCCGGGCCAGTGGCCGGGAGAAATCAGGGGCCGGGGCGGCATTGACAGCGGGCCGGGGCATTCACTATGAGTCTACGATGAGTGCTGCTCCACACCACACATCACGACAGGCCCCGCTTGAGATCTTCGCGGGCTATCTCTCGGCCAACCGCCTCAAGATCACCCCGCAGCGCAGGCTCATCCTGGACATCTTCCTGGCCGAGCCGGGGCATGTGTCCTCTGAGGAACTCTACGCCAAGATCAAGCGCCGCGACCCGGCCATCGGCCAGGCCACGGTGTACCGCACGCTCAAGCTCCTGGCCGAGTGCAGCCTGGCCCAGGCCGTGAGCTTTGCCGACGGCATCACCCGCTACGAGCCGCACTTTGGCGTGGAGCACCACGACCACCTCATCTGCGAGGTCTGCGGCCGCACCATCGAGATCGTGGACCCGGTCATCGAACGCAGGCAGGAGGAGCTGGCCGAGCGCTACGGCTTTTCCCTCGCGCGGCACAAGATGGACCTCTACGGCAGCTGCCCGGATTGTCGCCAGGATTGTCGCCAGGACAGGCAGAAGCCTTCCCGCTAATTCCCTCAGTTGGCCGCTGCCGGGCGCGAGCGGAAGGGCGTGCCCAGGAAGTGGAACACGAACTTCGCCACCTCGCTGACCACGGCCCCGGACGAACCCTGGTGCCTCCACCAGATGGTGTCGAAGCGCTCATAGGGCGTGGGCGACATGATGAGCTCGTGCTGGCCCAGGATGCCGGCCAGGGTCATCTTGGCCCGGCGGCAGTGGTAGCTTGAGGTGACGATGAGCAGGGTCTTGGGCTCCGGCCCCAGCTCCCGCCCCAGGCTCTCGGCCTCCTCCACGGTGCTCATGTGGTCCTGACCATACAGCTTGAGCACCCCCGGCGGCACGCCCTTGGCGCGGAGCACCCGCTCCATGGATTCCTCTTGGGTGAAACAGGGAAAACCAAGGTCGCAGAGCGCGTCGCGGTCGCCTGGGTGCGCCCGGCCCAGCAAGATCACCGGGGCCAGGCCCTGGTGGTAGAGATCCGCAGCAAAGATGGCCCGGTGGACGTCCCCGGCCAGGATGACGATGGCGTCGGCCTTCTTCGGCGCGTCGTCCATGCGCAGCCACCAGCCCGCCGTGAGCACCAGCGCCCCGCCGATGACCAGCCCGAGCAGCGTCAGCGCGCCCACGGCCTGGAGAAACAGGGCCAGGCG
>CAZXZF010000381.1:0-2831 GCA_964645095.1 uncultured Desulfocurvus sp.
GCGGCCCTGGCCTCCTTTCGCTGGCTGGGCAAGGGCAGAAAGAAGATGGGCGACGGGGCCGCCGTGGACGCCATGCGCCGGGGCTTCATGCACATGGACATCGACGGGCTGGTGGTCATCGGCGAGGGCGAAAAGGACGAGGCCCCCATGCTCTTCAACGGGGAGCGCGTGGGCAGCGGCAATGGTCCGCAGGTCGACGTGGCCGTGGACCCAGTGGAGGGCACCAGGCTGCTCGCCCTGGGCAAGCCCAACTCCATCGCCGTGGTGGCCCTGTCTCCGCGCGGAACCATGTTCAACCCCGGCCCGGCCTTCTACATGAACAAGCTGGTGGTCCCGCGCCAGGCGCGCGGCCTGGTCAGCATCAATGACCCGGTGGGGCGCACGCTGTCGATCGTGGCCGAGTCTCTTGGCAAAAAGGTTGAGGAGCTGATGGTCTTTGTGCTGGACAAGGACCGCCACAGCGACCTGATCCGCGACATCCGCGAGGCCGGAGCGCGCATCCAGCTGCATACCGACGGCGACGTGGCCGGCGCGCTCATGGCCGTCATGCCGGGCACCGGGGTCGATGTGATGATGGGCACCGGCGGAACCCCGGAAGGCGTGCTGGCCGCAGCGGCGGTGCGCGTGCTGGGCGGGGAGATGCAGGGCCTTCTGGACCCGCAGTCCACCGCCGAGGCGCGGGCCGTGCGCGAGGCCGGGTTCGACCTGTCGCGGGTGCTTCGCACCGAGGACCTAGTGGCCAGCGACGACATCCTCTTCGCGGCCACGGGCATCACCGACGGCACCTTCCTGGCCGGGGTGACGCAGACCGAAAGTGGCACCAAGACCAGCGCCCTGGTCATGACCGGCTCCTCCGGCACCGTGCGCCGCATCGAGTCCGTGTACACTCCGCTGCGCCACAGCCAGCTTGAAGTGCAGGCCTTCGCCTAGACCTTATGACCACAATCGGAGGACACCATGAACCGCACCCGTCCCATCCTTCTCGGCATCGTCGGCGACTCAGCCTCGGGCAAAACCACCATCTCTGCCGGGATCGAGAAGATCCTCGGCCCGGAGCGGGTGACCAACCTCTGCTCGGACGACTACCACAGGTATAACCGCGTCCAGCGCAAGGATCTGAACATCTCCGCGCTGCATCCGGACTGCAACCACATCGACATCATGGAGCACAACTTCTACCAGCTGCGCCGGGGCGAGGCCATCCTGAAGCCGGTGTACAACCACACCACCGGCGACTTCGACCCGCCGGTGTACGTGAAGCCCAAGGAGTTCGTCATTGTCGAGGGTTTGCTCGGCTTCTACAACCAGAAGATGCGCGACGCCTTTGACGTGAAGATCTACCTCGACCCCCAGGAGGAACTGCGCGTGGACTGGAAGTACAAGCGCGACACGGTCAAGCGCGGCTACACCAAGGACGAGGTGCGCGAGTCCCTGGAGCGCCGAGTGGAGGTCTCGGCCAATTTCATCCGGCCCCAGCGCCACTATGCGGACATCGTCTGCAACTTCTACCGGCCCGATGGCGCAGGCGAGGAGACGGGCACCAACCTGAACACCAAGCTGATCCTTCGCCCCACCATCCCGCACCCGGACTTCGCCGAGTTCATCGACCACCGGCCCGGCGTGAAGGAGAAGTGCCTGACCATCACCCTGGGCCGCGACGACGGGCTGCCCGTGGACATCCTCCAGATCACCGGCACCATCAAGCCCGTGACCGCCGAGACGCTCATGGACATCATCATGGACCACTTGAGCGGCGTGGAGCCCTTAAGCACCGACAGCGTGGGCGCCTACATGGAAGGGGCCGATGAAAAGCGCAGCTACCCGCTGGGCATCACGCAGCTCTTGACCTGCTACCATCTTCTGAACGCCAAGATGCGGGCCTGAGTCCACCGCGCAACACACTGCCTCCAAAGGAGAACCAACATGGCCTTGCTCGACCAGACCAGCCGCTACGTCAACATGAAGCTCAAGGAAGACGAGCTTATCGCCAAGGGCGGCCACGTCCTGTGCGCCTACATCATGAAGCCCAAGATGGGGCACGGGCCTGTGGAGGTGGCCGCGCACTTCGCCGCCGAGTCCTCCACCGGAACCAACGTCGAGGTCTGCACCACCGACGACTTCACCAAGGGCGTGGACGCGCTGGTGTACGACGTGGTCCCGCGCGCCAAGGGCGACAGCCTGGTGAAGATCGCCTACCCCATCGATCTCTTCGACCGCAACATCATCGACGGCAAGGCCATGCTGGCCTCGTTCCTCACCCTGTGCATCGGCAACAACCAGGGCATGGGCGACGTTGAGTACGCCAAGATGCACGACTTCTACGTGCCCAAGGCCTACCTGGAGCTCTTCGACGGCCCGGCCATGAACATCGCAGACTTCTGGCGCATCCTGGGCCGTCCAGAGGTCGACGGAGGCATGATCGTGGGCACCATCGTCAAGCCCAAGCTGGGCCTGCGGCCCGCGCCCTTTGCCGAAGCCTGCTACCGCTTCTGGCTCGGCGGGGACTTCGTCAAGAACGACGAGCCCCAGGGCAACCAGGTCTTCGCACCGCTCAAGGAGACCATCCTGGCGGTGGCCGACGCCATGCGCCGCGCCCAGGACGAAACCGGCCAGGCCAAGATCTTTTCGGCCAACATCACCGCCGATGATCCAGCCGAGATCATCGCCAGGGCTGAGTACATCCTGAAGACCTTTGGCGAGAACGCCTCCCATGTGGCCTTCCTGGTGGACGGCTATGTGGCTGGACCGACCTCCGTGACCACGGTGCGGCGCAACTTCCCCGGCCAGTTCCTGCACTACCACCGGGCCGGACACGGCGCCGTGACCTCGCC
>CAZXZF010000382.1:0-2827 GCA_964645095.1 uncultured Desulfocurvus sp.
GGATGCCCATGTGCTCCACGCTGGAATAGGCCAGCATGCGCTTGAAGTCGCGCTGCGCGGCCATGAACATGGCCGCCACGGACATGGAGAACAGGCCCATGAACAGCAGCAGGCGCGAGGTGAAAGCCCCCTGCCCGGCCACGTTCACGATGTGCGTGATGCGCACCAGGGCCAGGAAGGCGCAGCTGGTCACGCCGCCGGCCAGCATCGCGCCCACGACCCCGGACGCCTCGCCGTAGGCGTCCGGCTTCCAGGTGTGCATGGGCGCCAGGCCCATCTTGGTGCCATAGCCCACGAGCAGGAGGACAAAGGCGGCCTGCACCCAGGGCCTGGACAGTTGCGGCGCAAGGCGCAGGAGGGCCTCCACCGTCAGCGGGGCGTCGAGCCCCACATGGACCATGGAATAGGCCAGGAAGAACGTGCCCAGAAGCGCCACGGCGATGCCCACGGAGCCCACCATCAGGTACTTCCAGGTGGCCTCGATGCTCTCGCGGGTGCGCTTGAAATAGATGAGCGGAGCGGTGAGCAGCGTCGTGGCCTCGATGGCCACCCACATGACGCCCAGGTGCTGCGACCAGATGACCAGGTCCATGACCCCCAAAAAGGCCAGCAGGCAGGCGCAGAAGATGCGGTTGGGCGATTCCAGCCGGGTCTTCAGGTAGCCCACGGCATAGAAGGAGCAGCACAGGTAGAGCACGCTCACCTGCAGCAGGACGATGCGGCCCGGCGCATCAAGGGCGAACCAGGCGCCGCCGGACTCCGGCCAGATCCCTGCCAGGGCCGCGAGGGCCAAGGCCAGGTGCACGCAGCCCGTGAACGGGAACAGCCAGGGCCGCCAGGGCCGCCCGCGGCCCACGGGAAAGGCCAGGGCCACGGCGGCCATCAGAAGCGGGAAGAGGATCATCGCCAGCGCCATGGGTCATTCCTTGAGGGAAGCCAACTGGCGCGTGTCCAGGGAGGAAAACGCCCGGTTGATGTGGTTGACGATGATGCAGATGACGAAGATGCCCACCACCAGGTCGAGCAGCACGCCCAGCTCCACGACCAGCGGCATGGCCTCGACGAGCAGCATGCCGAAGATGAAGATGCCGTTCTCCAGCACGAGGTAGCCGACGATCTGGTTCAGCGCGGTGAAGCGCGTGGTGACCAGGATGAAGCCCACCAGCACCGTGGCCATGGACGCGGGCACCAGGAGCAGCTCCTCGTGCTGGCTGGCCATGGGCAGGTTGTCGGCGAACAGGAGGGCCAGCAGGATGGCCGCGGCCCCCAGGACGGTGGAGGACAGGCGGCTGATGAGCGGCTCCACCTCGCGCTTGATCGCCGCGTCGCGCAGGGCCCGCATCATGATGCCGGGGATGGTCACGCCCTTGATGGCGATGGTCGCCACCACCACCAGCACCAAAGGCAGGCTCAGGTGCTTGGACACCAGCAGCGGGATGACGCCCAGGATGGCCCCCTGGGCCGCCACGATGCGGATCACGGAATGGATGCGGCTCGCGCCCAGGGCGAACAGGTTCATCACCAGGACAACCACGAGGATGGCGTTCAGGATGCTCGTCATGGCGCTCACCGGACCAGCAGGAGCAGGCCGAAACCACAGGAGAGCATGGCGGCCAGCAAGAGGTAGGACACATGCGGCATGGGCAGCCTGGCCCGCACCGATTCCACCACGCCGATGACCACGGCCAGCCCCAGCATCTGCCCGGCGAACAGGGGCCAATCCACCCAGGGCAGCCCGGTCCGGAAGGGAACGACCAGATGCAGCAGCAGGGCCCCCAGGATGAACAGCTTCATGGCGGACGAGTACAGGATGACGCCGAAGAGCGGCCCGCTGTGGTCGAGCACCATGACCTCGTGGATCATGGTCAGCTCCAGGTGCGTGGTTGGATCGTCCACCGGGATGCGGCAGTTCTCGGCCAGGAGCACCACGAACAGGCCCAGGGCCACCAGGATCAGCGGCGCGGCCAGCACGGCGGAGAACCCCTGGTCCGGGCCGTGCAGCATGCCGGTCAGGCTTAAGCAGCCGGACATCCTGGCCAGCACCAGGAGCGCGAAGAACAGCGTGGGCTCCGTGAGGGCCGCGAAGGTGAGCTCGCGCGCCGCGCCCATGCCCTCGAAGGGGGACCCGGTGTCGAGCGCCGCCGTGGTGGTGAAGAAGCGCGCCAGCCCGAAAAGATAGGCGAAGAGGATCAGGTCGCCCGTGAAGCGGATGGGGGCCTGAAACGGGCCAAGGGGCATCAACAGGCCGGCCAGGAAGACCGCGACGAGGGTGACCACCGGCCCCAGGGGAAAGACCCAGGTCGTGGTTTGGCTGATGACCATGCTTTTGCGCAGGAGCTTGCGGATGTCGTGGTAGGGCTGCAGCAGAGGGGGGCCGACGCGGCCGCCGAACCAGGCCTTGGTCTTGGCGATCACGCCCAGGAGCAGCGGGGGCATGATCAACAGCAAGGCAACGCTCATCAGCGCATCGGTCATGGCAGACCCCCTGTTCATGAGGCGCGCCGCGCTCTGCAACCTGTTCCCGTCGGCGCGGCCTGCGCGCCCCTGGCCCCGGACATCCGGACCAAGTGCAGGTTAAGCCGAGCGCCCGCAAGAATCAACGGATATTTCACAATGATTTCAGGAGAGCTGCCGCGCAGGCGCGCCCGCTCGCACAATTTCAATTTTGGGCAGAGCCGCAGACATCGGGTTGCGCAGCCGCCTCTTCAGCCAGTCTCCATAACTTTCCCATGCCCCACACAAGCCGAAAGGGCTGTTTCAGGTTCCTCCTGAAACAGCCCTTTCGGCGTATTGGGGATTCCAAGGGGCCTCAGGCCCCTTGGCGGGG
>CAZXZF010000383.1:0-2817 GCA_964645095.1 uncultured Desulfocurvus sp.
CCTTGGCCGGGCGGGTGAAGGGCTCGGGGTTTTCCATGCAGCGCGCGAACACGAGGAACCCGGTATGGGCGACCATGCGGTCTTCCGGACGCAGGCGGTCGGGCACGCACTTGTAGCGCCGCACGAGGATCTCCAGGGCCTCGATTTCAGTAAAGGGCCCCTGTTCCAGGCCGCGCAGCAGCTCGCTGACCTGGTTCACGGTGGGCAGCAGGAAGCCGCAGGTGGCGCCGGGAGTGACGGCGGGCGGGATGTGCCTGAGGCAGTCCTGGGGTTCGCGCACGTCCAGGAACAGCGCGTCGGCCCCGGTCTGCTGGAAGCCGGTCTCCTCGATGTCGGCCAGGTGCTGTTCCACGCGATGGCTCAGGCCCACGCGGGCGAGGTTCTTCTGGGCCAGCTTGTAGAACTCTTCGCGGCGCTCGTAGGTGTAGACCTTGCCGGTGTCGCCCACGTAGGTGGCCAGCGCCAGGGTCAGGCCAGCGGAGCCGGTGCCGGTCTCGATGACGCGGCAGCCGGGCTGGATGCCCAGCTTGAGCAGCACGTAGCCGATTTCCTTGGGGTACATGATCTGGGTCTGGCGCTTGACGCCTTTGATGAGTTCGTACACCGTGGGCTTGAGGATGCGGTAGGGGTGGCCCAGGTGCGAGCGCACGATGCCGCCGAACCCGGCCTCGGCGATTTCGGTCATGAGGATGCGCCCGTCGTGGGTGTGGACTTCCTTGCCCGGCTCCAGGGTGTGCGTGTAGCGCTTGCCCTTGGGGCTGATGATCAGGACGAGCTGTCCGGCGGCGATGGGGCTCACGGCGGCCTGCCCGCTGGCGGTCGAGTCAACAGCGATCGGGGCGTCGGGCGTGGTCATATCGGACATTTTGGTTCCTCCGTGCGCGGACTGAGCCGCGCTGGCAAGGGCCTATCGGGCCGGGCGTCCGGCGTCAAGGGCCGCTTCGCGGGCTGCTTCGCAGCGTTCATGGGTGAGGGGAGAGCGATTGGTGCAGGCGCAAGGCTATAGATACGTGTTCGGGCCGGTCATGTCGGGCCGGTTGGGGCGCTCGCTGGGGCTGGACCTGCTGGGACGGCGCGTCTGCTCCATGAACTGCGTGTACTGCGAGTCCGGCGCGCTGGAGCAACTGACGCTGACGCGCAAGGCCTATGTTCCGGCTGCGGAGCTCCTGGCCGAGCTTGAGCGCTGGGAGGCCGCGCGCAAGGCGGCTGGCGAGGCCCTGCCCGAGGTGGTCAGCCTGGGCGGCCTGGGCGAGCCCACGCTGAACAGCGACCTGCCCGCCATCATCGACGGGGTGCGCGGGCTGCTGCCGGGCGTGCCCGTGGCCGTGCTGACCAATGCCAGCCTCATGACCGACCCGCAGGTGCGCCTGGAGCTGGCCAAGGCCGACATGCTGCTGCCGAGCCTGGACTCGCTGGTGCCGGAGGAGTTCGCCTTGGTGAACCGGGCGCATCCGGGCCTTGACCCCAAGGACATTGCGGACGGCATTTTGGCTTTTCGAAAGGACAGCCGGGCCGCCAGCAAAGACAGCCAAGCCAGGCACACCAAGCTCTTCCTGGAAATTCTTCTTGTCGCCGGGGTCAATGATTCCGAGCGCAACCTGGAGCTTTTGGCTGCGTTCTGCAACCGTCTGCAACCCGACCGCGTGGATGTGGTGACCCTGTCGCGTCCGGGCACGGAAGCGCAAGCCAGGGCCGTGGACGCGGCCACCCTGTCGCGCTGGCGGGAGCGCCTGGCCGGACAGGCGGCCCAGGCCGGAGAACGCGACAACCCCCGTGAACGCGCCAAAGGCGCTGCTGGCTCAAGGCTTGCAGTGTGCGAGAAAAATGGGCACAAACGGAACGGAAGTGTGCAGCCGGATGAAATCCGCGCACGCCTCCTGGCCTCCCTGGCGCGCCGACCACAGACGGGCGCGCAGCTGGCGGAGGCCCTGCTCGCGGACCAGGACGCGGTTTCAACCGTCCTGGCGGAGCTGCTCGGCGCGGGCCGCATTGCGGTGCGCCGGCAGGACGGGCAGGACTACTACCAGGCCCGGACCGACCAGCCGACGCCTTAAGGCCCCTCTGCAACGTGTGGATGGCCCGAATTTCTTCACAATTTTCTATCTTCCGAGGTTCTTTTCATGAGTGATTCCAACGACACCCAGGCCCCGCCCCAGGCGCAGGGCGCCGACAGCGCACAGTCCGGCCCTGACAACCAGCAGGGCAACCAGCAGGGCAACCAGCAAAGCGCTCAGCAAGGCGAAGGCCAGCCCCAGGACGGCAAGCCCAAGCGCTCGCGCGGCAGACGCGGCGGGCGCGGGCGCGGACGCGGGCGCGGCAAGGGCGCAGCAGAAGGCGCTGGCCCAGCCGATGCCGCCAGCCAGTCGACTCAGGACGCCCCTGCAGCCACCGCAGCTCCGGCAGCCGCTCCCCAGTCCGCACTACGGCCCGATCACCACCCCGAAGGGGGCGGCGGCGAGGCCGTGGCTGCGCCCAAGCCCAAGGGCCGCAGCCGTGGCGGACGCGGCAAGTCGTCGGCCACAAAGAGCGCGGCCAAGGACGCGGCCGTCCCGGCTGAAGCAAAGGAAAAGAAGGAGCCGCAGGAACAGCGGGCACCGAGGGAATCCGCAGCGGCCAAGGACGCCAAGGAGCCCAAGGAAGCGGCTGACACCAAGAAGAAGCGCGCCAAAAAGATGTTCATCGGCGTGCTGCCGAACGAGCTGGTGGAGGTGGTGCTCACCGAGGAGTCCACGGTCCAGGAATACTACGTGGAGATGCTGCATCAGGCCAAGACCAAGGGCAACATCTACAAGGGCTACATCCACAACATCGACTCCG
>CAZXZF010000384.1:0-2799 GCA_964645095.1 uncultured Desulfocurvus sp.
CGGCTCCATCACCGTGGCCGACGAGATCGAGATGGGCAAGAAGTTCGACAACGCCGTCCGCGCCCAGATGGGCTTTGTGGACGACCCTGAGATCGTGGCCTACGTCAAGGGTGTTGTGGACCGCGTCGCCACCGCCCTGCCGCCGCAGCCCTGGACCATCCGCAGCGCCGTGGTGCACCACAACTCCATGAACGCCTTCGCCATACCTGGCGGATATATTTACATCTTCACCGGGCTCATCCTGAACGTGGACAATGAGGACGAACTGGCCGCGGTCATCGGGCACGAACTGGCCCACGTCACGGAACGGCACGTGGCCAAGCGCATGGACCAGATGCGCCTCATCAGCGTCGCCTCCATTGCGGGCATGCTTGCAGGGGTGCTCATCGGCACCAAGGGCGGCGGCACGTCAACCAACGCCATCGGCCAGGCCGTGGCCACAGGCTCAATTGCCGGCGCGCAGTCGGCCTTCCTCATGTACACCCGCGAGAACGAGCGCGAGGCCGATCAGGTCGGCATCAACTATCTGCTGAAGTCCGGCTACAACCCGGACGCCATGCCCCAGACCTTCGAGCTCATGAACAAGCGCCGCTGGTTCATGACCGGCGACAGCATTCCGTCCTACCTCTCGACCCACCCCGGCCTGGATGAGCGCATCGGCTACCTGCGCGACCGCATCCGCAGAATGCCCGCCGAGACCGTGGCCAGAGAGTACAGCCGCGACAAGTTCCAGCGCATCCAGACCCTGGTGCGCGCCCGCATGAGCGGCGCGGACACGGCCCTGGCCTACTACAACAACAAGCCCAAGGCGGAGATGCTCTGCCTGGACTTTGCCGGCAAGGGCATCGCCCTGGAGCGGCTCAAGCGCGTAAGCCAGGCGGAACATGAATTTGAAACCGCCATTGCCTGCGGCGAGAACGACCCGCTGGTCCTGCGCGAGGCCGGCATCTTTTATTTCAACAAGGGCGACTTCGCCAAGGCTGGTCCGTACCTCCAGAAGGCCGGCATCATGAACCCGCGCGATGCCATGTCCCTGTTCTTCACCGCCCGGCTCATGGCCGAGCGCAAGGATTTCAAGGCCGCCATCAGCACCATGGAGCGCGTGGTGCGCGAGGTGCCGGAGGATTCCGAGGTGCGCCTGCATCTGGGACGCATGTTCGGGGAATCCGGCAACCTCTTTGACGCGCACCTGCAGCTCTCCTATGCCGCCCTCTATGGCCGCGACAAGAAGAACTCAAATTTCCACCTGGACAGGACCAAGGCCCTTGCGGTCACCGAAGAACAGAAGAAGCGCCTGGCCGAATTGCAGAAGGCCATCGGCGAACGCTTCGAGACCGGTGCCCAGGTGGAAAAACGCAGGCCTTGATGCCCAGCGCGCTTTTTGCTACCCAGAGCACCTTGTCCGCATAAGGAAGCCGCCAGTACATGATCACCGCCCGCACCATCGACGAACTCCGCGACACCATCGCCGGTTCCTGCGTCACCATCGGCAATTTCGACGGGGTGCACCTGGGCCACCAGCGCCTGCTGGCCCTGACCAGCGCCAAGGCCCGCAAGCACGGCCTGGTCAGCGTGGTGCTGACCTTTGACCCGCACCCCATGACTGTGCTCATGGGGCAAAAGGCTCCCCCCTTTCTCACCAGCACGAGCCAGCGCCTGGCGCTCATCGAGACCCAGGGGCCGAACGTCAGCCTGGTGCTGGAGTTCACGCGCCAGATGGCCGCCCTGGAGCCTGAAGAGTTCGTGCGCCGCTATCTGGTGGAGGGCCTGAACCTGCGCGAGCTGGTCATCGGCTACGACTACGCCATGGGCAAGGGCCGCAAGGGCAATTTCGACCTGCTGAGCCAGCTCGGACAGCAGTATGGCTTCGGCGTCGAGCGCCTGGACCCGGTCATCGTGGACGGGGCCGTGGTCAGCTCCACGCGCATCCGCGACCTGATCCAGTCCGGCAACGTCTGGGACGCGCGCCCGCTTCTGGGCCGCTTCTTCGAGGTCCGGGGACGCGTGGTGGACGGCAAGAAGCGCGGCGCATCCCTGCTGGGCTTTCCCACGGCCAACCTGGCGTACCCGGACGTGCTTCTGCCCAAGCCCGGCGTCTATGCGGTCTGGGCCATCCTCGACGGCCAGGCCCTGCCCGCCGTGGCCAACGTGGGCCATAACCCCACCTTCGGCGACACCGGCCTGACCCTTGAGGCGCACATCATGGACTTTGGCCGCGCCATCTACGGCCAGACCCTGGGCGTGCAGTTCGTGCAGCGCCTGCGCTCGGAGCGCAAATTCGAGAGCATCGACGCGCTCAAGGCGCGCATCGGCGAGGACGTGCACCTGGGCCGCATCATCCTGGCCAGTTCCGAGGCCCAGCTGCGCCTGGGACCGCAAAGCGCGGACAAGGACGGCTAGCCTTCGCCCAGAGCATCCCGGATATCGGCCCGCCAACCGGCCAATAGCAATGCACGGAGCATACATGGACTTCGCCAAGCTGACCGAACTCATCGAGCGCGGCATCCCCTTCAACGAGGTGCTGGGCATCAAGGTGGAGGAGCTGCGCGAGGGCTATGTCCGGCTGCGCGTGCCCTACCGGCCCGAGCTCTTGGGCGATACGCGGCGTCCGGCCCTGCACGGCGGGGTCATTTCCAGCCTGGTGGACGTGTGCGGCGGGTTCGCGGTGTGGACCTGCTGCCGCCTGGAGGACCGCATCGCCACCATCGACCTGGGCGTGGACTACCTGCGCCCGGCCCCGGACCGCGATCTCTACGCCGAGGCCACGGTGCGCCTGCTGGGCAACCGCGTGGGCAACGC
>CAZXZF010000385.1:0-2794 GCA_964645095.1 uncultured Desulfocurvus sp.
CCACGTCCTGGGCCTTGTTGCCGCAGGTGTTGATCTCGCGGAAGGCCTCCTGGATGAGGAAGTCCAGACGCTTGCCCGCCTCGCCATCCGCAGCCACAGCCTCTTCCAGGCGGTCCAGGTGCGCGGCGAGCCGGGTGATCTCCTCGCTCACGTCCAGGCGATCGGCCAGCACGGCCACTTCCTGGGCCAGGCGCTCCTCGGTGAAGGTCATGCCCGCCTGGGCCACCAGGGCGCTTAAGCGCTCGGCCGTGGCGGCCTGCTTGTCCTTCAGCACCAATGGCACGCGCTCGCCAACGGCAGCGGCCAGCACGCGCAGCCGGGCCAGGCGGGCCTTGAGGTCGCGGGCCAGCTCCTCGCCCTCCACGCGGCGGGAATTGTTCCAGTCGGCCAGCGCCTTGCCCAGGCCCTGCTCCAGGCTGGCGGCCAGGCCGGGGTCGGGCTCGGAAGAATCGTCACGCCAGAGGTGCGAGGCGGAAATAAGACGGTTCATATCCGGCGCGAAGTCCACGCCCTGAATCTTGGCCAGGGCGCGCAACTGGTCGAGCATGGCCCCGGCCTGGGCCGTGTTCAGGCTGACGCCCAGAAGCGCCGCCGAGCGCGTCTCCACGCTTAAGGAGACGTCCACGCGGCCGCGCGCGGCGTTCTTGCGCAGGATTTTTTCAAAACGCGTCTCCAGGCTGCGCAGCACAGAGGGCATGCGCCATTTCATGTCCAGGAAGCGGTTGTTGACGCTCCGGATTTCCCAGACGTGGCTGAACTCGTCGGTGATGGTCTCATGTCGGCCAAAGCCGGTCATGCTTACGGGCATTCTTGTGCTCCTTCGGGCGCGGCCTTGGCCGCTGTCTCTACGGTTGTTTTGTACAGCGCGCGCAGTTCCGTCAAGCGCCGTTTCATGTCTTCGGCGGCATAATCGGGGAAGGTCCAGGGCAGCACGACCCAGCCCGTTTTCTTGTTGTAGATGAGCGTCAGGTCGGCCCAGACGCCCTGGCCCAGGTAGACCCGGTGCGTGAAATTCTTGCCCGAGGCCAGCACGAGGCGCTCCAGGGTGACAAGCCCGGGGTCCAGGTTCACCCGGCGCGAACCGCCTGGCCGGGCCTGCGCACGCTCGTCGGCGTTGGTGGCCAGCTTCACGGCCACGAGGGCGTCCAGGGGCACCAGCCGCTCGAAGCCAAGCAGACGCCGGGATAATCCACCGGACTGGGGGCCGCCGGACTGGGGGGCACCCAGCTCGTCATCGTAGTAGGCTGTGTGGTCAAAGGGCAACAGCGGCGTCTCGTAGTCCACAGGACCAAAGCGCTCCACGAGGTCCGCGCGATACTCCGGCCAGGCCACGAGCCACCAGTCGGCTGCGGCCAGCACCGAGAGCACCAGCTTGCCCGGACAGGGCTCACGCGGGGTGCTCACGCGCCCTCCTGCTGCAGGAGCGTTCCAACGATGCGCCCGCCCTCCACGCCCTCGGGCCGCATGCGCACGAGGCTGCCGGGCCTGGGGCTTTGGCCGCGCACCTGGCACGGCGCAAAGAATTCGCACACGCCGTTGCCCTCGCCTGGGGTCAGTTCCACGAGCACCGTCAGCTGCGGCAGCGTTGCCAGGGTTTTGAGGAACGCGCGCTTGCGCGACTCGGCCAGGCCACGCAGACGGGCCGCCCGGCCCGTGCGCTCGGCCTTGGACAAGGTATCGGGCCAGTCGGCCGCAGGCGTGCCGGGCCGGGGCGAATAGGGGAACACGTGGGCGTAGGTCAGGGGCAGCTCGCGGCAAAAGGCGTAGGAATTCTCAAACTGCGCCTGGGTCTCGCCCGGAAAGCCGGTGAGCAGGTCCGCACCCAGGCCCAGGCGCGGCCAGAACTGCCGCAGGCCGTCCAGGAACTCCAGCACCTGTTCCGGGCGGTAGTGCCCGCGCCCCATGCGCCGGAGCACCTCCGGGTCGCCGCTTTGCAGGGACAGGTGCAGGTGCGGGGCCACCAGCCTCGACGCGCCCAGCACATCCAGGGCCTTGGCATCCAGCTGGCCGGGCTCCACGGAACTCAGACGCAGGCGCGCGCGGCCCGCCCACTCGGGAGTGAGTTCACTTTCGATGCGCGCCAGCAGATCCCAGAAGTCCAGCGAATGCGCGAGGTCACGGCCATACTGGCGCAGGTTCACGCCGGAGAGGACCAGCTCGCGGTACCCGGCGTGCAGCAGGCGGCGCATTTCGGACAAAACCTCACCGGGCTCGCGGCTGACGCTCGGTCCCCGCGTGAGCGGCACGATGCAGTAGGTGCAGCCGTGCGAGCAGCCGTCCTGAACCTTGACCACGGCGCGGGCGCGGTTGAACGCGCCGATCTCAAAGGGCGGGAAGGGACGGGACGGAGCATCAGACGTGGCCGAAACACCCTTGAATGACCCGAAGGGTCCGGTCAGCAGGTCGGCCTTGCGCTCCTGGGGCACAACCTCATCCACCTCGGACATGGCCGCCAGTTCCTCGCGCAGCACCTGGGCCGCGCAGCCCGTGACCACCATGCGCGCGCCGGGGTTGGCCTTGCGCAGGCGGCGCACCAGGGCGCGCAGGTCGCGCACGGACCGGCTGGTGACGGCGCAGGAGTTCACCAGCAGCACCTGGGCGTCCTGCGGGGCCATTGCCTCGACCAGGCCGCGCGCGCGCCAGGCCTCGGCCAGGGCCTCGGACTCGTACTGGTTGATCTTGCAACCCATGGTGGAAACGTGAAATTTCGGCATGGCCCCAATCTTTTCGTGGAATATTTCCAGCGTCCGCGTCACAATGCCCCAGGCCCGGTCCAGGCCCGATCCAGGTCCGA
>CAZXZF010000386.1:0-2780 GCA_964645095.1 uncultured Desulfocurvus sp.
GGGCCTGTGGCTCTCCGAGGCCGCCGTGGACACGCGCACCCTGGAGCTTTTGGCCCAGGCCGGCGTGAAGTTCACCATCCTGGCCCCGCGCCAGGCCAAGGAAGTCGCCGACATCTCGCCTGGTGGAAAGGGGCAGGACAACTGGACCGGGGTGGGCGAGGGCAACCTGGACATCCGCGAGCCCTACCTCGTGGAGTTGCCCAAGGGCCGCAGCATCAATGTGTATTTCTACGACGGCCCGCTGTCCCAGGCCGTGGCCTTCGAGGGCCTGCTGCGCCATGGCGACACCTTCTGGGACAGGCTGTCCGGCTTGGCCGCGCAGAAGGGCCTGCTGGCCCTGGCCACGGACGGCGAAACGTACGGCCACCACTTCAAGTTCGGCGAGATGGCCCTGGCCCATGCCCTGTCCCAGGCCAGAAACGGGGTGGGCGGCGTGCGGCTGACAAACTACGCCGCGTATCTTGAGGAGAACCCGCCCAAGCGGCGCGCGCGCATCCACGAGAACTCCTCCTGGAGTTGCGCCCACGGCGTGGAGCGCTGGCGCTCGGACTGCGGCTGTTGCACGGAGCACAAACCCGGCTGGGACCAGCGCTGGCGCGGCCCCCTGCGCGACGGCCTGCGCGCGGTGAAGGAGCGCATGGACCGCCACTACCAGGACCTCGGGCAGACGCTGTTCGTGGACGCCGAGGACGCGGTGGTGCGGTATGGCAGCGTCCTGGCGGGGCTGGCAGACGCCCAGGGCTTCGAGCACGCCCACTTCAAAAAGGGCCTGTCCGCCACCCGGCGCGACACGGCCTGGAAGCTCCTGAACATGCAGAAATGGGCGCTCTCGTCCTTTGCCAGCTGCGCCTGGTTCTTCGATGACCTGGGACGCATCGAACCGCTGAACGCGTTGACCTTCGCCCTGCGCGCCATGGGCCTGGCCCAGCGGACGGGCCTGGAGGACCTGGAGCCGCTCCTGTTGTCGCACCTGGGCCAGGCCTGCTCCAACGACCCGGCCCTGGGCAGCGGGCACGACCTCTGGACCCACGAGATCCGCCCCCGGCGCGAGACCACCGAGAGCATCCTGGCCCAGGCCCTGGTGCGCCTGTGGGCCGAGGGCCGCCTGCCAGCCCCGGGCGCCAGCGCAGAGATCTCCTGGCCCGGGCTCAGCGTTGTGATCAGCATGGGCGAGCCTGAGGCGGCCAATGAACTTGCGGGCACGGCGGCCATCACCTGGGCGCGCGAGTCCGGCAGCGACGACTGCGGCTGGAAGTGGGAGCGCGCCAACGGCGGCGGTCCGCTGGCCGGATGCGTGCAGGTGGAGCACACGGCTCCGGCCAAAACTGCGGTCAAGGCTGCGGCCAAGTGCGTCCCGGCCTCGTACCTGACCTGGGGCAAACGCCAGGATCTGGCCCTGGCCTGGATCCGCCGGGCCGAGGCCGACTCCTGGACACAGCTCTGCGCCGAGGCCAGGGAGGGCGCGCACCTGTTCATGCCCTACCGCGAGGCCCAGACCACCCAGACCGCCGCAGACCTCTGGGGACGGTTGTGGTCCGCCCTTTGCTGGCAGTGCATCATGGGCGAGGTGGTGCCCTCCCGCGACTTCCTGGACTTCCTCAAGGGCCTGGTCCCGGCCCACCCGGAACGCGCGCTGCTGGCCCAGCGCGTGGGCCAGGCCCTGGTGGCCCTGCTCGGGGGCGAGGCCCCGAACCATGCCGAGGTGCGGCGCATCCTGGAGCGCGCCGCCACGGTGGGCGCCGAGCCGGACCTCTGGCCCGCGCAGAACCTCTACTGGTCGCGCCTGCGCGGCAAGGCTGCCAGCCGCCAGGCCGGGCTGGCCCTGGGCTTCGAAGCGGACTGAAAGGCAGGGCTGGGCGCAGGTTCCAGGCGGCGGACGATTGCGGCCCCCCCCCGGCCCTTGCCCTGCGCCCCAAGGCAAGGTAGAGGCGACTGACGTCATCACTCCCGGAGGTTCGCCTTGCTCACGGAAATCATCTCGGAATTCGCCATCCGCATCCTGGACACCACTGGCTACGCCGGTGCGGCTTTTCTCATGGGCCTGGAGAGCATGATCTTTCCCGTTCCCAGCGAAGCCGTGATGCCCTTCGTGGGCTTCCTTGTGGCCGACGGCAAATGGGGCCTCTTCGAGGCTGTTCTGGCCACCAGCATCGGCTCGTTTCTGGGCTCCTACCTGTCCTATCTCATGGGCTACTACGGTGGTCGGCCCTTTGTGCTCAAGGTCGGCAAATACCTGCTGCTGGATGTGGACGACCTGGAGCGCACCGAGCGCTTCTTCCATGGCGGAAAGAGCGCGTGGACGCTCTTCGCCTGCCGCTTCATCCCGGTGGTGCGGCACCTGGTGTCCATCCCGGCGGGCATCGGCAAGATGCGCTTCTGGCCCTTTGCCATCGCCACCACCGTGGGCGCGACCATGTGGAACGGCTTCCTGCTTTACTGCGGGTTCAAGCTGCGCGAGAACTGGGGCATGGTGCAGACCTACCGCCACCATTTCGATGCGCTCATCGTGGGCATGCTGGTGGCCAGCATCGCCTGGTACGTCTGGTACAAGGTCAAGCGCCGGCAGGCCCTGCGCGCCGACTAGCTGAAGCAGAAATTGCAAAGCCCCCGGCCCTCCATGTGCGGAGAGCCGGGGGCTTTTTGTTGGCTGCGTCGAATGCTAGCGGAAGGTGATCTCGGCCCGGGCGGTCTCGGGGTCCAGCACCTGCACGCTGATGTCCGCCGGGGTCTTGAAGTGCTCGGCCGCGCCGCGCAGGATGCCCTCGAAGTAGTGGTGGTAC
>CAZXZF010000387.1:0-2779 GCA_964645095.1 uncultured Desulfocurvus sp.
CTGGGCATGCAGGCGGGCTGGGCCGTGACCGAGGTCGGCCGCCAGCCCTGGATCGTCTACGGGCTCATGCGCACCTCGGATGCGGTGTCGCCCATCGCGGCCAGCCAGGCCGGAGCCTCGCTGGTGGCCATGGTGCTCTTGTACACCCTGCTCGGCGCGGCCGGGGCCTATCTGATGTTCACCTTCGCCCGCAAGGGCCCTGTGGACGCCTAAGGCAGTCCGCTTCAGAAGCCAACACAAGGGAGTCTGCTATGCTCGAGACCATATGGTTTTTGCTCTGGGGAGTGCTCTGGGCCGTCTACTTCGTGCTGGACGGTTTTGACCTGGGCATTGGCACGCTCATGCCCTTCCTGGCCAAAAATGACTACGAAAAACGCGTCATGTACAACGCTGGCGGGCCCTTCTGGGACGGCAACGAGGTCTGGCTCATCGCTGCTGGCGGCGTGACCTTCGCGGCCTTTCCCCAGGCCTACGCCACCATGTTCAGCGGCATGTACTCGGCGCTCATGCTGCTGCTCTTCGCCCTGATCCTGCGCGGCGTCTCCTTCGAGTTCCGGGGCAAGGTCGAAAACAACACCTGGAAGAGCGTCTGGGACGCCTGCCAGGTCGCCGGCAGCTTCCTGCCCGCGCTGCTGCTCGGCGTGGCCTTCGCCAACCTGTTCCACGGCCTGCCCATCAACGAGGCCCACGTGAACACCGGCGGGCTCTTTGACCTGCTGAACCCCTACGGCCTGCTCGGCGGGGTGCTCTTCGTGGCCATGTTCTGCCTGCACGGCGCGCTGTGGCTGTCCATCCGCGCCACGGGCGAGCTGAAGGACCGCGCCATGGCCACGGCGTGCAGACTCTGGCCTGCGGTGCTGGTGCTGGTGCTGGCCTTTTTGGCCTACACCTTCGTGCACACCCGGCTCTTCGGCAACTACCTGAAGAACCCGCCCCTGCTGCTGATACTGGCGGCTGCGGTGGCAGGGCTGGTGCTGTCGCGGGTGTACCTGGCCAGGGGCCAGGCCTGGAAGGCCTGGGGCGGCTCGGCTGTGTTCATCGCCAGCACAGCCCTGTTCGGCGTGGTGGGCCTGTATCCGGCCATCCTCATCTCCACCCTGAACCCGGCCTGGAGCCTGACCATCCACAACGCCGCCTCCTCGACCCTGACGCTCAAGATCATGCTCGGCGTGGCGCTTGTCTTCGTGCCCCTGGTCATCGGCTACCAGATCTGGTCGATCATGACCTTCAGCAAGCCCATCCAGAACGAGCACGACCTGGAATACTAGCCCCGCCCCTTCGCCCAGCAAAAAGGGCCGCTCCCGTCAAACGGGGGCGGCCCTTTCTCTTTTCATCGGATGGACTTACGTCACGCTCTTGCGCAAGGACAGGGCCAGGGCCGTGGTCAGCTTGACGACCTCGGCGTTGGAGCGGCGGATGGTGGCGGCCATGCGCTTGCCCAGGGTCAGCAGGAGCTTCACGCCCAGCTCCGGCTCGCGCCCGGCCAGGTCGAAGAACTGCGCCCGGCCGGTGACCAGGAAGATCGAGTCCGTGATGGCCGTCACCGTGGCCGAGCGCTGGTCCGCGTCGATGAGCGCGACCTCGCCAAAAATGGGGTGGCTGGTGTCGTCCAGGGTGGCCAGCACCTTGCGCGGGGAGGCCATGTTCAGGAGGGGCACGCTCATGCCCGACATGAGCATGGCCTTGGAGATCTGCACGCGCCCGCGCACCAGGATGTACATCTCCTCGCCGGTCTGGCCCTCGCTGACAACGACGCTCCCGGCGGGCCGGGTCTCCTCATGGAAGATGGCCTCGACCTTGCCGAGTTCTGCGGCGTCCAGGCCCTGGAACACCGGGATGGTTGAGAAATCCATGGAGCTCATGGGTGCTCCTCTCCGGCCCCGGAGCGCAGCACCAGCACCCCGTCATAGCTGGCCAGGGGCTGGCCGTCCGGCGGGTTCACCACCACGCTTGCGCCCTGGCTGCCGAGCTTGGTCTCGCGCCCGTGGGACTGGAACAGCTCCAGGATGAACTGGTCCAGCGCCGAGCCCGCGTCCAGGATGTCCTCCAGGGCCAGGCTGCGCGCTGTCTGGCACAGGGCCAGGGCCAGGCTGCCGTCCTGGCGGCGCAGGTTCCCGGAAAACTCGCCCCAGTTCGAAGCCTTGTCCGCTTCCGAGAGCGGCCGCAAGGCCAGGCCGGGTCGGCCATGCAGTCCGAGCATGGCCTGGAGCAGATTCCAGGCCTGCGGCGCGGTGCCGAGCAGGGCCAGCACGCCGCTGGAAATTTCGCCC
Source organism: uncultured Desulfocurvus sp. (assembly GCA_964645095.1). Classification (GTDB taxonomy): domain Bacteria; phylum Desulfobacterota; class Desulfovibrionia; order Desulfovibrionales; family Desulfovibrionaceae; genus Humidesulfovibrio. Next base: position 2,271 of record CAZXZF010000387.1, read on the forward strand.
CGGTCGATGAGCTCGGTGACGCCCGCGCGCAGGAGGTGCACGCGGTTGTCAGGCTGGGCCGCCTCGGCGTAGATGGGCACCTTGGGGGCCATGCCGCGCACGGTGAGGGCCGCGTAGATGCTCTGCTGATCAGACTCGTGCGGCGGCATGTTGTCCTGGCGCAGGATGTAGACAAGGGAGGCGTGGTCCGGCCTGGACTTGTGCACCACGTTCTCCTGGGCGATCTTGCCGGCCACGAAAAACAGCCGCTCGCCCAGGTCGAGCTGGAAGGCGATCTCGTCGCGGCGCTCCTGGGGCAGATCCGTGACCAGCACCAGCCCGTCCCGTTCCAGCAGGCCGTTCTCGCGCAGGCCGCGCACCAGGCCGGGGACCGAGGAGTTCCAACCAAGGATGATGACATGCCCGCTGATTTTCACTTCCAGGAGCCCCTTGCGTTTCGCGGCCTTGCGCTCCACCAGGAGCGAGGCCAGGTTGCCGGTGAAGGTGGAGACCAGGCCGATGCCGCTGGC
>CAZXZF010000388.1:0-2775 GCA_964645095.1 uncultured Desulfocurvus sp.
GCCGAACACCGCGCCGCGCCCGCCGCACACGCGCAGGTTGGCGTGCGGCAGCATGAGCCGGAAGAGCGCCAGGATGCCCAGGGCCTCGGCCTGGGAGAGCACGGGCCGGTGCTCCAGGCGCGTGCCCGGGATGGGCACCAGGAAATTCACGGGCACGTTCTCCACGCCCAGCTCAAGCAGGGTCTGGCCCAGCTCCGCGCGCGCCTCCCAGCTCTCGCCCAGGCCGAAGATGCCGCCGCAGCAGACGAAAAGCCCGGCCGACAAGGCCAGGCGTACGGCCTCGACATCCTCGTCGTAGCTGTGCGTGGTGCAGATCTGGGGGAAGAAGCTTCTCGCCGTCTCCAGGTTGTGGTGCACGCCCGAGAGCCCGGCGTCCACCAGCCAGGCCAGGCGCTCGGCCCCGAGCAGGCCCACGGACACGTCGGCGTAGAGCCCGGTCTCGCGCACCAGGCGCACGGCCAGAAGCAGGCGCTCGAAGTCGTCATCATTGAGGGCCAGCCCGCTGGCCACGATGCCGAAGCGCGAGGCCCCGCGCGCCTGGGCTGCTGCTGCTGCGGCGGCGATCTCCCGGGGCTTGAGAAAGGCGTGGCCGGGGCTTGCTGTCTTGTGGCGGCCGGACTGGGCGCAGAAGGCGCAGTCCTCGGAGCAGCCGCCGCTCTTGGCGTTGACGATGGCGCAGAGGTGCAGGTCAACGCCGAAATTCCTGCGGCGCACGGCCCGCGCGCCAGCCAGCAGGCGACCAAAGGCCTCATTGGGTGTGGCCGCCCCGGTCCCGGAGGCCGCCCCGGAGGCCGCCCCGGAGGCCGCGGCGGAGAGCACGGCCGAAAGCGCCGCCCCGTCCAGGGCGTGCCCGTCCAGGGCCAGGACGATGGCCCGGTCCAGTTCAGCCGTTGTGCCCAAGGCGCTCATAGATTTCCTTCACGCTTAGGCCCGGCACGCGCAGGGCCACGCGCCTGGCCACTTCGCGGGGCTTGCCGCCGCGCGTCTTTTCTTCCGCGATGATCGCATCCACGATCTTGTCCAGGTCCGGTCCTGCGGCGCTGGCCGGATCAGGGCCGCCCAGGGGCTCAGGTCCCCCCAGAGGTGTCGGCCCGATGACCACGGTGATCTCGCCCAGCACGTCCAGGTTCGCGTCTTGAATACGCCCCAGGCGGCCCAGGATAAACTCCTCGTAAACCTTGGTCAATTCCCGGCACAGGGCGAATTCGCGGTCGCCCAGCACTTCTGCCGCCAGGGCCAGCGTGGCCGCCAGGCGGTCCTTGCGCTCAAAGAAGACCAGGGTCGCGCCCGTGGCCGCGTGCCGGGTCAGCAGCTTTTTGGCCTGGCCCTTCTGGCGCGGCAGAAAGCCCAGAAAGGTGTACGGCGCGGGCGGCAGGCCGCAGGCCGAGAGCGCCGCCACCGGGGCCGAGGGCCCGGGCACGGAGGTCACGCGGAAGCCGGACTCGCGGCAGGCGCGGACCAGGCGGAAGCCGGGGTCCGAGAGCACCGGGGTCCCGGCGTCGCTGATGAGCGCCACGGCCTGGCCCTGCCGGAGCATCTCCAGCACCTGCGGGACGCGCCCGGTCTCGTTGTGCTCGTGCAGGCTGAAGAAGCCGGGCTTGGCGCGGGTGATCAAGAGCCGCCGGAAGAACAGCCCGGCGCGGCGGGTGTCCTCGGCCAGCACGGCGTCGGCGCGGGTGAGCACGTCCCGGGCGCGCGGCGAGAGGTCGGCGTCGTTGCCGATGGGCGTGGCCACCAGGTACAGGCCCGGGGCCAGCGGTGCGGTCGGGGAATCGGGCGTGGCCGGGCTCAATCGAAGTCCGCCAGAAGCGCGCCCACCTGGATGCCCATGACCTCGGGCCGATGCTCGTACATCTGCCGGATGCGCCAGCGGGCCTGGTGCAGCTGCTCGTTGTTGATGCCGTTGCGCAGGGCCGTGTCGGCCTCGATGAAGGCGGCCAGGCGGTCGCACATCTTGAGCAGCGGGCCGTCCTTGGGGTCCAGCTCGTCGCGGTTCTTGGGGCCGCGCAGGTCGTCCTCGGTGACGTGGCGGATCTCCATGCCGCCGGGGCCGTCCTCCACCACCGTGGCGATGAACTCCGAGCCCACGGCCAGGCCCAGCAGGTAGCTCAGGCGCTCGGCCAGGTCCGCGCAGCCGCCGGTGCGCAGGGGGGCCAGCAGCCGGTTCTCCAGCTCCTGGTTCTCGTAGGCCTTGATGAGCTCGCCGATGGCGGCGTCCGAGGACTTGACCGGCGAGATGATGTCGCGCGTCAAGAGCTCCGGCAGGTCGTGGAACAGGCCGGTGAAGAAGTTGTTGTGCCTGCGCGCGCGGCAGGCCTCGGCCTCGACGCTGAAGAACCAGGAATAGGCCGCCACCAGGAACATGTGGCCCAGCACCGTGGTCTCGGGCACGCGCGGGGTCTGGGACCAGCGCTTCTGGAAGCGCAGCTGGCCCGCGCGCGAGGCGAAGCGGGCGAACTCGTTGTCTCCGGAGAGCAGCTCGGACACGCCGGGGATGTCCGTCAGGCCCTCAAGCCGCGAGACGAAGCTGTGCTCGATCTCCGGCATCTCCTCGTCGTGGACGTTGAAGGGCTGGAGCACGCGGAACTCGGAGTACGAGGCGAAGAGGTGCGCGGCCTTGAGGATGCGCCGGGACAGGGTCTTCTCCTCGGGCTCCATCAGGGCGTCGGTCATGCGCGCCCAGAAGTCCGCGCCCAGCGGCGCCAGCCGGGGTTTCAACTGCGGCAGCACCCACTGGGTGAGCTTCTGGTAGTCCTCGCGGTTGGCCTTGATCTT